>JBIPMR010000007.1:0-20141 GCA_044369025.1 Luteolibacter sp. | reverse complement strand
GAAAATCCGTCGGGTATCGCTGCGGGCGAGGGTGAATCCCGGAATCAACGAGCGGCGGTTGTCGTTGGTTTTCCCCAGCGCGTTCATCCGGCGGCGGCGGCGGGCGATGCAGGCGAAACGCCGGCTATAACAACTCATCAGCGCTGCGAAAAATTTCCCGCTCGGCGGCGAGAACGGCGGATCTAACAGGGCGGCGTCGCCCATTTCGAAAACCGGCTGCACCACGCCCCAATAGTAGAGGCTGAGGTCGAGGCGGAAGGCGAGTTCCATCAGGTCATACTCGCCCATGTAGTGGTATTTGTCCTTGTAGAGCGCCTGGAACCAGCGCTCCTGGCTGGCGGTGAAATCACGGTTGTGTTTTTCGATCCGCGAGGGCATTTCCGCGCCGTGGCGCTGCTGCGTGATCAGGTCCGCCGCGCAGCTGCTGGTGAAGGAAATCCAGTCCATGCCCGGGCTGTAAAACGGATCCATGAACGCGGCCGCATCACCGACGAGCACAAAGCCGTCACCCGCGAAGGTGGTGCTGGTGTAAGCGAGATTCTTGCGGCGGTGGACGTCCTCCCCGGCGAATTCGGCATTCTCTAACATCTCGCGCGCCACCGGATGTTTCATCAGGAAGCCCTTGAGCCGTTCGCCGAGTTTGCCGCCTTCCTGCGGGAAATCGACCAGCCGTTGATCGTAAACCACGCCCACGCTCACGTCGCCGCCCTTGAGCGGGATGAACCACGCCCACCAGCCGTCGCCGATGATGTGATTGGTCGCCGTGCCGCGCGTGCCGTAAACCGCCGCCGCCCACTTGGGGAATTTTTCCGCCAATTCGCGGCCGTCCCAGTCCTTCACCCCGCGCCACCTCGACCAGGCGGCGGCGGTGGGATGCTCGGTGTTAGGCCTCCACCAGCCGTTCTTGCGCGCGAGCAGCGCGTTGATGCCGGAGGCATCGACGATCCAGCGGGCGCTCACGGGGTAACGGCGCCCGCCGTGTTTCAGCTCCATCGTCTGTTGGCCGCCGGACGTGAGCCCGACCTTGGAGACGATCGCCGGCCGCAAGACCGTGGCGCCCGCTTCCTCCGCCCGGCGCAGGACTTCCTCATCGATCGCCGCGCGGTCGATCTGATAGGACGGCAGCCGCGCGAGATAACGCGGGCCGACTTCCGCCGACTGATCGAGCGAGCGGACCTTGTCATTGGCGAACCAGAAGCGCAGCCCTTGTTTGGAAATGTGATGCTCGTTGAGGTATTGCGTCAGCCCGAGCACATGGCCGAGGAAATACGCGCTGACCTCCACCGTCGCCTCGCCGACGCGGCGGCCGAGGGATTCGGATTTTTCGACGATCAGGATCCGGATACCGGGATTTTTGCGCAGCAGCAGCGTGGCCGCCGCACCGCCCGAGAGAGCGCCGCCGATCACGATCACGTCATAATTTTCGGAAATCCCGGGGCTGGCCTGCTCTGACATCGGGCGCATCATCGGCGCGAACCGGGAAAATGCAATAATCCATCTCACCCTCCGGCGCACCCGGCGGTTGCAAGATCCGGGAGAATCCGCCATCCCCCGCGGATTTCAGCCGGTATGCCGAAATCCGCCGAAACCCGCGGGGACGTGATCGTCATCGGCGGTGGTCCCGCAGGATCCACCGCCGCCACATTTCCATCCACCGGGAGTTCAGCGAGAATTTCCAACAACGCCATTTCACCCCATTGTTTTTGCAGCCGACTGACGAGCTTGGGCTGGTCTGTTCGGTCAATGCGGTGCTCGCGGGCCGGCCGGACCTTGCATTCGCCGTCCGGTTGCGCTTGCGTGTCTTTTTCCTGCTCGCCTGGCTGAACAAACACCTCCCGGTGGCGGAGCGGATCAAGATCAGCTGGGGAATCGTCCTCACGGCGCGGTGCGAGCGCGGGACTGGCGAAATGATTATGCGATCTAGTTGCCGGGCAGGAGTCCCGGCAGGCGATTCCACCTATTGAAGGGCAGTGGGCCGGTTGATAAAAGGCACCGATGCCAATCCAGATCGAGTGTAAGACCGCCGGCAATTCGGAGGTCGGCGGCTGGAATCCACTTCTACCCATCATGAGCACCACACTTTCCATCTTGAGAGAACACGAAGTCCAAATCCCCTGCGCGGGAGTGACCCTTCACGGCGATGTCACGATCCCGGCGGGAGCCGAGGGACTGGTCATTTTCGCCCACGGCAGCGGCAGCAGCCGGCTGAGCCCGAGAAACCGCCTGGTGGCCGGCGAAATGCACCGCAAGGGTCTTGCGACCCTGCTCTTCGACCTCCTGACACCCAAGGAGGCGGCTTCCGAAGCGCGGACCGGCGCGCTGCGTTTCAACATCCCTTTTCTTACCGAGAGGCTGGTCGGCGCGACCGATTGGGCGCAGCAGGAGCAAGAGCTCAAGGATCTGACCATCGGCTATTTCGGCGCGAGCACGGGAGCGGCGGCGGCGCTGGCGGCGGCGGCGGCGATTCCGCAAATCCAGGCGGTGGTCTCCCGCGGCGGCCGCAGCGATCTTGCCGGTGAGATGGTCAAGCGGGTGGAAGCGCCCACGCTGTTGATCGTCGGCGAGCTCGATCAGCCGGTGATCCAGTGGAACGAAAAAACCATGGAGCAATTGCCGGGAATCAAACACCTCTCGCTGATCGACGGTGCCTCCCACCTTTTTGAAGAACCCGACACTTTGGAGAAAGTCGCCGAGCTCGCCGCCTCCTGGTTCAAGCTCTACCTGAGAAAGTCTAACAATTCGAGACCATGAAAACCCCGAGTTCGCCTGTGACCTTCATGTTCAAAAACCGCCGGGATGCCGGCTGCCATTTGGCGGAGACCCTGTGGGCGTTTCTTGAGGATCAGGAAGACGTCGTCATTCTGGCCCTGCCGCGCGGCGGAGTGCCGGTGGCGGCGGAAATCGCCAAATTCCTCGGCAAGCCATTTGACCTGTTGGTCGTGCGCAAGCTCGGCATTCCCGGTCACGAAGAAGTGGCGATGGGGGCCATTGCCAGCGGCGGTGTCCAGATCCTCGACCAGGAATTGATCTCACGGCTCAACATCAATCGCGAGGATGTGGAAACGGTGGTCCAAAAGGAAATCCGCGAGCTCGCCCGGCGGGAAGCGCAATACCGCGGCAGCCGCAAAGCGCCTTCGGTGATGGGCCGCACGGTCATTCTGGTGGATGACGGCATCGCCACGGGCTCGAGCATGTCCGCCGCGATCCAACTGATTCGCGAGCAGGAACCGGAGCGGATCCTCGTCGCCGTTCCCGTGGCTCCGCAGGACACGGTCAGGCGCTTGCGCGAGGAGGCCGATGAAGTGGTGGTGGTGCTGGAGCCCGATCCTTTTGTCGCCGTCGGCCAGTGGTATCAGAATTTTTCGCAAACCACCGATGAGGAGGTCCAGGTTCTGCTGGCGGAGGAAAATCCACCGCCGGACAGCCGCCTGGGCAAGGTGCCGCTGTTCGTTCCGGACAAGACCGCGCTGCGGCGCATCCGCCAGCATGCCAAGCCCCTGACCGGCACCCCCGGGGATTTTGACGGCTTGCTCAAACTGATCGGCGATTCCTCGGTGGTGTTGATCGGCGAAGCCTCGCACGGGACCCATGAATTCTATCGGGTGCGGGCGCAGATCACCAAACGTCTGATCGAGGAGGCCGGGTTCACGGCGGTGGCGGTGGAGGCGGACTGGCCGGATGCCTACCGGGTGAACCGATTCGTGCGCGGCGAGTCCGCAGACCCGGACAGCGCGGACGCGCTGGCGGGCTTCGAGCGCTTTCCCGCGTGGATGTGGCGCAATGCCGACGTGGTGGATTTCGTGGGTTGGCTGCGAAACCACAACGAGCACGTCCATTCGCCGGATCATCAAGTCGGCTTTTATGGCTTGGATTTATACAGCCTCCACAAGTCGATCAACGAGGTCCTCACCTACCTGGAAGCCAAGGATCCGGCGGAGGCCGCCAAGGCGAGAATCCTCTACGGCTGCATCAACCGCTTCGGCCCGGATCCGCAAAACTACGGCTTGATGGCGGGGAGTGGCATCAGCGAGAGCTGCCGCGCGGAAGTGATCCAGCAGCTCACCGACCTGCGGGCCAAGGAGGCCGAATATCTGGCGCGCGATGGGGCCGCCGCGATCGACGCTTTCTTCTTTGCCGCGCAAAACGCGCGGCTGGTGAAAAATGCGGAGGAATACTACCGGCAGATGTTCCGCTCCGATGTCTCGTCATGGAACCTGCGGGACAAGCACATGATGGAAACGCTGGTGGAACTGATGGCCCATTTGCAGTCCCACACCGGATCCGCCAAGGTGGTGGTGTGGGCCCACAACTCCCACCTCGGCGATGCGCGCGCCACCCAGATGTCGCGCCGCGGCGAGTGGAACATCGGCCAGTTGGTGCGCCAGGCGTTTCCCTACCAGTCGAAATTGATCGGTTTCACGACTTATACCGGCACGGTCACCGCCGCGTCCGGATGGCATCTGCCCGCCGAGCGCAAGCGCGTCCAACCGGGACTGCCCGGCAGCTACGAGCGGCTCTTCCACCAGGTCGGAATCCCGAATTTCTGGCTCGACCTGACCGAGGACAACGCCGCCACCACGGTCCTGCGCGAGCCCCGCATCGAGCGGGCGATCGGCGTGATTTACCGGCCGGAAACCGAGCTGGCGAGCCACTATTTCGAGGCTTGTCTGGCGGATCAATTCGATGCGGTGCTGCACTACGATCAAACGCGGGCGGTCGAACCGCTCGAACGCTCGGCGGAATGGAGCAGGGAGGAAGCGCCGGAGACCTTCCCGGCGGGTCTGTGAAATCGGTGGCAGTTCTCGTTTGATTCCGCGCCGGAGCTCCGACAAGCTCCGGGCATGGCGAAAGCGAAGGACGAAAACCGGGTGGTGGTGAAGGTGTTTCTGTATGGAATCCAGCCGCAGATCTGGCGGCGCTTTTCGATTTCCTCCGAGGTGACTTTCATCCAGTTCAGCGATGCCGTGCAGGCGGTGATGGGCTGGGACAACAAAAGTCCCCACGAATTCCGCCACGGCAAGGGCAAGCGCCTCGTCGATGTGATCGGCCCGATCGGCCTGGAAGATCAAACCGCCGGCGAGTTCCAGGATGAGGCGGTGCTGACGGTAAAGGAATTTCTCGGCAAACGCCGCCTGCCGATCCGCATTCTCTACCGCTACGACTTCGCCGACGAGTGGATCCACGAAATCGTGTTTGAAAAATGGGCTGCCGGCGAAGGTGGCCCGGAAGCGCTCGACGGCGCACGCGCCTGCCCGCCCGAAGACTTCGGCGGGACCTTCCAATACATGCAGGCGCTTCACGGCGATATTGAATGGGCGCATCCCGGCTACGATCCGGAAGCCTTCGATCCCAAAGCGGTGAGTTTTGAAGCGAAAAAGGCCAGAAAGCGGCGCTGAGCCACCCGGTTCAGACGATGGAATATCCGGAGCTCTCGCCCATCAGGACGGCGGCGAAGGAGGTGTCCTCGCCTGCGAGTTCGCGGCGTTTGACCCACAGCCGCAGCTTGCCGTCGAAGGCGGTTTCCTCGCAGTCGTAACCTTGGGGAACCTCGTGACAACTCCCCCAGAAAGTGACGACGCGGGTGCCCATGCGCGCTTGTGAGAGTTGGCCGCGCACGTAGTCGATGTAGCTGCCGTAAAGTTCTATTTCGACGGCCACCTCGTCGTCGATCTTGAGCTCCGGCATGAGATTTTCCTCGAACGGATTGAAAATGTAGAACGCATCAAAGCCGGCGAACGGCGCGTCCAGCACATTCGCATGCAGGATTTGCACCCGCGGGATGCAGTAGTGATCGAGCATGTTCTGAGCGGCGCGGCAGAGGCGTTGGCGTTGTTCCACTCCGGTGAAGTGCCCGGCGGTGGTGAAGGCTCCGATCGCGCAAAACTTTCCCGGCCCGCAGCCCACGTCCAAGACCCGCGTCGCCGGTCCGGTGACCAGCCAGCGGGCGGCGCGTTGGCACACTTCCACCGATGACCAATGCAGCGCGGAGAAATCCCGCAGGTGTTTCGGCAGGATCTGGTCGAACTCACGGTCGCCGGGAAGACGCGGAAATTCGCGGTCAAACCAGACCGTGACGGGACGGGAGCTGCGGTCGGGTGGCGTGGGCATGGCCGAGTAAAACGCAGCAGGCGGAAGCCAGCCATCAAAAGATCACTCGCGGTCCCGCACCTGGGACCGCGAGTCTGCGACTCGCAGGTCCATGAGGGGAGAAACAAGCGTCATTCCGGCTTTCATTTCACCTCCCATGGGCGGCGAGTTTTGAAACTCGCGGTCCCGATTCCACATCTCCACCCCCAAAACCAACATCACCCCCTCGATCTGCGCAACAACCGCCCCGGCTTCAACGAAAACTGGGAGGTCATCCTCGACGTCGTCAACGGCGCAGAACGTGGCGAGGATGTGGGCGTCGGTATCTCGATTTTCAACTCGGCCGACCCCAAGGACAACTTCGTGCTCAAAGCCGCGAAGTGACCCGCTGATGGCTCAGGCCACGTATGGCGCGCGCCGTATCTGGCTGCACATCCGGTTGGCGTCGTCATCGTCGATGAATTTTTCGATGGCGGGGTCGAAGCGGACTTTGCGGCCCAGCTGCCAGCCGATGGCGGCGGCATGGCAGGCGATGTGGCCGTTGCGGGTGACGACTTCGTTGGCCGCCGGCGCACCGCGGGATTTGATGCAATCGAGGAAATCACGGACGTGGCGCGTGGGATCGGTTCCGGAAATCTCGCCGGTGGGGATGCCTTCTAACAAGGAAGGTTTGCTGGCGGCGATTTTGCCGAAGTCGGCGGTTTCGACCCAGCCTTCGTCGCCCTCGAAGCGCACCGGGCAGGTGCCGGGGACGACCCAATCCCCTTCGCCGTTGAATCCGGCGAGGCGCATCACCAGTTTGATCCCGCTGGCGTAGCGGCCTTGGATCAGGGTGTCGCCGGTGCTTTCGAATTCGACCGGCGTGGTGCCGTCCGCATCGGCCGCCCATTGGCAGAGGTCGAGGGTGTGCGTGCCCCATTCGGGCAGACCGGCGCCGCCGTGGAAGGCGTAATGGCCGCGCCAGCGCCCTTGTACGTATTTTTCGTTATACGGGCGCAGCGGCGAGGGGCCGAGCCAGCGGTCCCAATCGATCACCGCGGGATCCGGTTCCGGTTCGCCGGGGAGCGGTGGAAGATCCGGGACCAGGCGCAGGATCGAGGCGTGCACGGTGTGGATTTTGCCGAGCTTGCCGCTGCGGGCCAGCTCCGCGGCGAAGCGGAAATTCGCCACATTCCGCCGCTGGGTGCCGGCTTGGAAAACCCGGCTGTTGGCTTTTACCGCGTCGGCGAGTTCCTGGGTTTCGTGGATCGTCATGCTGCACGGCTTTTCGGCGTAAACGTCCTTGCCGGCCTTCGATGCGCGGATGATGCCGAGCGCGTGCCAGTGGTCGCCGGTGGTGATTTGCACCGCGTCGATATCGTCGCGGCCGAGGATTTCCATCATGTCGTTGCACTTGTAGCAGTCTTCGTTGCCGTAGTGTTTGTTGGTCATGCGGCGGACGATTTCGCGGCGTGACTCCTGCACGTCGGCGATGGCGACGAACTGCACATCAGGCTGGGCCAGAAAGCAGGACAACACCTGGCGGCCGCGCGGCCCGATGCCGATGCCGCCCATCACGATCCGGTTGCTCGGGGCGACCGCGCCGTTTTTCCCCAAGGCCGAACCCGGAATGATGGTTGGCATGCCGATCGCCAGGGCAGTGGTTCCGAGAAATTTCCTTCGAGTGAATGGGATGCTCATGGTTTTCGTTGAGGGTTCGATGGTCAAAGTTCGCGCTACCGCTACGGGCGCTGGCTTGCCATGGCTTTCAAGCAACTTGAGATTTCCGCGCCTGGCCGGCGGATCCCCCATCGGCATGAGCACCAGGTTAACGGGACCGCTCGCGAGCCTTGATCCAAGGAGGGGCGATATCTGATCGCCCATGCCCATGAGGGGACCATGAAAAGCGATTCTCTCACCTCATGGGCTCCCTAGGGCCAGGGCGGCCGGAGTCCGCCCCTCCTTGAAGGGGCCGCGTTTCGTTTTTTGATGGATTCCACCGTTAACTTGGCGCGCATGCCCCAGCGGGCCTATCGCGGGCGGGTGGAGGATGCGGTGCGGTCTTTTTCGAGCAGGTCAGCGAGTCGTTTTGCGATTTCAGGTTCTTGGGCGGCGAGGTTTTGGGCCTCCCCCTGATCGGTCTCCAGATTGAAGAGGCCGGCCTTCGCTGCGGTGGCTTCGCCGTTTTTGCGCCAACTGTCCCAACCGTTGGCCCTGCTCAGATCCGGGATGTATTTCCAGTTCCCCTGGCGGATGGCGAGTTCGCCCTGGCCGCTCATCACGACGAGGCGGTCGCGCGGCTGCGGGTTGCTTTTCCCGAGCAGGGTGGGGAGCAGGTTGAAACTATCAGGTGCGGTGTCGTCGGAAAGTGGGCGGCCGACGAGTGCGCTCGCGGTGGCGGGCAGATCGACAAGCGAAACCAACTCGCCGGAGACGCCGGGCGCGATGTGCCCGGGCCAGCGGGCGATGAATGGCACGCGGTGGCCGCCTTCCCACAAGTGCGATTTCTTGCCTTTCCACGGGCCGTTGGGGAGGTGGCCTTTTTCATCGGTCACGTAGGCCCCGTTGTCGCTGGAGAAGATCACCAGGGTGTTTTCCGTGAGCTTGAGCCGTGCGAGGGTTTTCATCAATTCGCCGATGGACCCGTCGAGTTCGACCAACGTGTCCGCACGCTTGCTCAAGCCGGACGAACCGAGAAACCGCGGATGCGGCACGGTGGGCGCGTGGACATTGTGCGGCGCATAGTAGAGGAAAAACGGGTTTTTCTGATTCCGTTCCACAAAGGCCACGACTTCCCGGGTGAAGGTGTCGGTGAGCTGGGCGTCCTTCCACTGCGCCGCCTTGCCGCCGGACATCCAGCCGATGCGCGAGCCGCCGGACGCGAATTTTTTCAGTTTGCTGTTAGGATCCGTGGGTTCCTGATAGGTGTAATCGATGGGATCGGCGGGATCGAGGCCCACCACCCGGTGGTCGCGGACCAACACGGTCGGGATCCGGTCGTTGGTGGCGGGAAACCCGAAAAACTCATCGAAGCCGATTTCCAGCGGGCCGGGGGTGAGGTCCTGGTTGTAGTCCGGCTTGGAGTTGCCGAAACCGAGATGCCATTTTCCGATCGCGGCGGTGCGGTAGCCGGCGGATTTCAGGATTTTCGGCAAGGTGGTGGCGCCGACGGGAATCAGCAGCGGCGAGTCGCCGTTGGCCACGCCCTTGTTGAGGCCGCTGGCGTTCACCCGCCACGAATACTGGCCGGTGAGCATCGAGTAGCGGGTGGGCGTGCAGACGGAGGCCGGGGCGTGGGCGTCGGTGAAGCGCATCCCCTCCCGGGCGAGCGCGTCCAGATTCGGGGTTTTTATTTTTGTGCCACCGTAACATCCGAGGTCACCCCAGCCGACGTCGTCGCTGAGGATGATGATGACGTTGGGCGGATTTTTTGTTTCCGAGGGGTTTTCCTCGGCGAATGCCGCGAGGGACAGCACGGCGGCGAGGCAGGGCTGAAGGTAATGATGCGTCTTCATGAAATCGTGGCTGGGTTTTAAATGGAGGTCCGCAGTGCTCCTTGGTTGCATGAGATCCGCCTGCGGCACGAACTGCCGGATCTTCAAGTGGGGCGATGACTTTGATCAAGTCTGGAAGTCATCGACGTATCCACGTGCCATTGGCCCGAAAACCTGGATGGATCAATCCGCCGGCGATGCCCGGTGTGGGGCGCGCTTGACCGCTTTCATCATCTCGGTAGCGTAAAACGGTCGAAGCTGCCGATGGACTTCTGCCTCCAACGACCCTGACATCGAATCCCAATGACCCGTTTCCTGACAACCTCCCTGCTGCTGTTAGCGACCCGGCTTCTATCCGCCGCCGCGCCGCCCTCCAAGCCGAACATCATCCTCATCCTCATCCACGCCGACGATCTGGGATTCGGCGACCTCGGTTGTTACGCTTCGCAGGCGATCAAAACCCCTAACATCGATCGTCTCGCCGCCGGGGGGCTGCGCTTCACCGCTTCCTATGCGACTTCCGCCACCTGCACCCCATCGCGCAGGAAGGCATTTCCGGCCTCGCCTTGCGCAGCGGCGATTGGAAATTCATCCGGCCGCACAAAGGTCCGCCGAATTTCAAGTCCATGCGTTCCGGCAACAGCCCGCTGCCGCAACTTTACAACCTCGCCGAGGATCCTGCGGAAACGAAAAACCTCGCCCGCAAACACCCGGAAAAACTGGAGGAACTCACCACCCTTCTCAGCGGCATCGCTCCGGGCGAGACCGATTGATCCCATCTAACTCATCCTGTCAATTTTATGAACCGTCGCCAGCTTCTCCAACTCTCCGCGCTCGCCGCCCTCGCTCCGGCCGGCACCGCCCACGCCGCGCCCCGCAAGTCGGGTTCTGTTAAGAAGGGTTTGGGCATGGGCCCCAAATCGCCGGATTTCGCACGAAAGCTCGAAGAACTCCGCTGCAAGTGGGTTTATTCGTGGCTTGCCAACATTCCACCAACCGTGCCGAAGGGCATCGCCTACACCCCGATGATTTGGGACTTCCGCCACGGTCGCGATGGCGTCATCGCCGCCGGCAAGGCCGCCAAAAAGGCGGGTATTCCCGAGTTGTTAGGGTTCAACGAGCCCGACCAGAGCAAGCAGGCGAACATGACCGTGGAAGCGGCGCTCGACGCCTGGCCGGCCCTTCAGGAAACCGGCCTGCGCCTCGGCAGCCCGGGTTGCGTGCATCCGGATCGCGAGTGGATGAAAGCCTTCATGGCCGGCGCGAAAAAACGCGAGCTGCGCGTTGATTTCATCTGCGTCCACTCTTACGGCTCACCCAATGCGGAGGCCTTCATCAAGCGCATGGAGGCGGTGCACAAACTCTATCGGAAGCCGATCTGGATCACCGAGTTCGCGGTCGGCGATTGGAAGGCCACCAGTCCGGAGCAAAACCAATACAAGCCGAAAGACATTCTCCGCTTCATGGAGGAGGTGCTGCCGGAACTCGACAAGCTCGATTTCATCGAGCGTTACGCCTGGTTTCCCGCGGGGCCGGCTAGCAGCGCTCTCGGCACCAGCGCGCTCCATGATGCCGAAGGCAAACTCACCCGCCTCGGCGAGTGCTACCGCGACGCCTGATCTGCGGGTTTTAAAGGCATATGGAAGCGCCACCTCACCCGACCTTGCGCGAGGCGCTGCGTTATTGGTTCCGGCTCGGCTGCATCAGCTTCGGCGGGCCGGCCGGGCAGATCGCGGTGATGCACAAGGAGCTGGTGGAAAAGCGCCGCTGGATTTCCGACAGCCATTTCCTGCACGCGCTGAATTTCTGCATGCTGCTGCCCGGCCCCGAGGCCCAACAGCTCGCGACCTATCTGGGTTGGCGTCTGCACGGTTGGCGCGGCGGCGTGGCGGCGGGCGTGCTGTTTGTCCTGCCTTCGGTTTTCATTTTGTTAGGCCTGAGCTGGCTCTACATGGCGGGCGGCCACCTGCCGTGGCTGGCGGCGGTTTTCTACGGACTCCTGCCCGCCGTCATCGCGGTGGTGGCCGAGGCGGTGCTGCGGATCGGGAAAAAGGCGCTGCGCAGCCGGGCGCTGTGGGCGGTGGCGGCCGCTTCCTTCGTGGCGATCTATTTTTTCCAGGTTTCCTTCGTCATCATCATTGCGGCGGCGGCTTTGTTAGGCTGGATCGGTCAACGCGCCGCGCCCGCGCAGTTTCCCGCGGGAAAAGCCCATGATCCGTCAGGCGGCCGAATCGATGATGGTGCTCTAACACTTGCCGCCCCCCCTGCCGCGACCTGGAGGCGGGCGCTGGGGATTGTGACGCTCTGCGTGACCTTGTGGTGGCTGCCGATATTCGCGCTCGGGCTGTGGCTCGGTTGGGACGGCACGCCCTTCGTGCAAGGTCTGTTCTTCAGCAAGGCGGCGATGGTCACCTTCGGCGGGGCCTACGCCGTGCTGCCGTATGTGGCGCAGCAGGCGGTGGAGAAATACGGTTGGCTCTCGCACGCCCAGATGATGGGCGGGCTGGGCCTGGCCGAGACCACTCCCGGCCCGCTGATCATGGTTTTGCAATTTGTCGGATTTGTCGGCGGCTGGCAGCACCCGGGGCCGCTCACCCCGCTAACAGGCGCAATGATCGGAGCGTTGATCACCACCTGGGCGACTTTCGTGCCTTGTTTCCTGTTTGTGTTTCTCGGCGCGCCCCACGTGGAAAAACTCCGCTCCCAACCGCGTCTCGGTGCCGCGCTCACCGCCGTCACCGCGGCGGTGGTCGGGGTGATCCTCAATCTCGGCGTGAAATTTTCAACGCACGCGTTGTGGCCCGCGCCGGATTTTCAATTCGATGCTTTCGTCGCGGTGGTGGCGGTGGCGGCGTTCGTCGCACTGCAACGATTCAAGGCGGGCTTGATCCAGGTGATCGCGGCTTGCGCGTTGTCCGGGTTGGTGTGGCGGATGTGGGTTTGAGCACCGGGAAAAATCACGCTTGAATGAGACCACCCGCTGGTTTGCATTGGAGCGTGAACGAAACTGCCCAACGATCCCTGCATGACCTTGATTTCTCCGGGTTAGCGGCGGTCATGGCGGCGGATGGCGTGATCGCCCACCACGTGAAACCGCTCTGGCGCGCGCTGCACCGCGACGGCGAACTGGATCTGGCAAACCGCGATTTCCTCCCGCCGCTCAAACGCTGGGTGCGCGAATCCGTGGGGGAGGGGAAACTGTTTTTCCTCGATGCCCCCGAAGTGGTCGATGAAATCCGCAGCAGCGACGGGCTCACCCGCAAGTTTCTCCTGCGCCTGCGGGATGGCCAGACGATCGAAACCGTGCTGATGGGTTACGACGGCCGTCACACGGTTTGTGTGAGCACGCAGGCGGGATGTGCGATGGGCTGCGTGTTTTGCGCCACCGGGCAGATGGGGTTTGTTAGGCATTTGCGCCCCGGCGAAATCGTCGCCCAGGTGCTGCACGCGCGCCGCATTTTGAAATCCATCCATCCCGACAGACGCCTGCGCAACATGGTTCTGATGGGGATGGGCGAACCGCTGCACAATTATGATTCGGTCATTCACGCGCTCGGCATGATCTCGGATGTTAGGGGAATCGGCATCGGTCCGTCGAAAATCGCGATCAGCACCGTCGGCGTGGTTCCAAGCATTCTCCGTCTGGCAGAGGAGGGGCAGCCCTATCGGCTGGCGGTGAGTCTGCACGGTTCCACCGAGGAGGAGCGCGCGGCCCTGGTCCCGGCAAGCAAGCGCTGGTCGCTGGCGATGTTGATCGATGCCTGCCGGAAATATGGCGAAATCACCGGCAGGCGGATTTTCTTCGAATGGACATTGATCGCGGGAAAAAACGATTCGCCCGAAACCGCACAGCGTCTGGCGAATCTGCTGGCGGGCATTGATGCCCACATCAATTTGATCCCTCTCAACCCCACCGGTGGCTTCACCGGTGTGGAAAGCACCACCGGCCACCAGTTTCAATCCATCCTGCAAGCCGCCGGATTCCCCTGCACCTTCCGCCAGCGTCGCGGGATCGACGTGGCCGCCGGTTGCGGAATGCTCAAGGCGGAAAAGCGGCTGAAACACGCGTGATTGCGGCCAATTGTGTCGGAATCGCCCCCTAGCGGACTCCTGAACGCCACGGAATGACGAAACGGCAGGCAAGTCGCCGCTGGATTGTGACGGGATAGTCACAGAGCCGCCCTTGAGGGGTGGGGCATCGCGGGAAAAGACTCCCGCCGTTCAAGTTTTCAGCCATCGGCATGATCCATCCCTACCAGATTCTCACATTCGCGCGGCAGCTTTCCGCAGCCCTGTGCTTTGTGATGGCCACCTCCAGCGCCGGCTTGGCACAGGAGGAAATGACCTTCTATATCCGCGAATACCGCGTCGAGGGTGCCAAGCGCCTCCCGCGCCTCGCCGTCGAGCGCGCGGTTTACCCCTACCTCGGACCTCGGCGTGGGGCTGGCGACGTCGAGCAGGCGCGCGCGGCCTTGGAAAAATCCTATCATGACGAGGGCTATCAAACCGTCTCGGTGGTGGTCCCCCAACAGGATCCGCGGCGCGGCATCATCCGGCTCGAAGTCGTGGAGGGCAAGGTCGGCCGACTGCGCGTCAACGGCGCGAGGTATTTTCTCCCCAGCCAAATCAAGCGCGAGGCCCCGTCGCTCGCGGAGGGAAATGTTCCGGACATGGACCAGGTCTCCAAGGAGATCGTCGCACTCAACCGCCTCGCCGACCGCCGGGTCACCCCATCCCTGCGTGCCGGTGTCGAGCCCGGGACCGTGGACATTGACCTCGACGTCGAGGACAAACTCCCGCTTCACGGCTCGTTGGAACTCAACAACCGCTACAGCGCCGACACCACCGCCTTGCGCCTCAACGGCTCGATCAGCCATGGAAATCTTTTCCAAAAAGGCCACACCGGCGGTCTCAGTTTTCAAATCGCACCTGAAAATATCGACGATGCGCTGGTTTATTCCGGCTACTACCTCGCCCGCGTTTCTGACGGTGTCAGCCTGATGGTCCAGGGCACCAAACAGAACAGCGACATCTCCACGCTCGGCGGCACGGCCGTCGGTGGCCGCGGCGAAATCCTCGGGCTGCGCGCGCTCTTCGATTTACCCACCAGCGCCAGGTTCTATCAAAACTTCAGCATCGGCTTCGACTACAAGAACTTCGAAGAAGATCTCGTCATCGGCGAAAGCACCATTTCCTCGCCGATCGAATACTACCCGGTCAGCGCCAGTCACGCCGCCACTTGGATGAGTGAAAACGGCTTCACCGAAATGAACCACTCCCTCACTTTCGGCCTGCGCGGCGTCGGCAGCGGCGAGCGGGACTATGCGAACAAACGCTTCCGGGCCGATGGCAACTTCGTCTATCTCCGCAGCGATCTCGCCCACACCCACGACATCAACGGCGGCTCACAAATCTTCGGCAAAATCCAAACCCAACTCGCCAGCCGCCCGCTCATCAACAGCGACCAAATCGCCGGCGGCGGCCTCGGTTCCGTGCGCGGCTATCTTGAAGCAACCTCGCTCGGCGACAACGGCGTCTTCGGCACGGTGGAACTCCGCAGCCCGTCGCTGATCGGCAATCCCGACAAGGCCTCCACCGATTCCGACGAATGGCGCTTCCATGCCTTCTCCGAGGCGGGCCTCCTCGGAATTTGGGATCCACTGCCCTCCCAACAATCCCAATTCGGCTTCGCCAGCGCCGGTGCCGGCACCCGCTTCAAGGTGGGCGGGCATTACAACGGCTCGCTCGACATTGCCATCCCATTCATCAGCCAAACCAACGCGGAATCCGGTGACATCCGCGTCACCTTCCGCGGTTGGGCGGATTTCTAACACAGCATTCTCCAATTCTTCAACATGAAGCGATCCTACCTCATCCTCCCAGCCGCCGCTGTCCTGTTGGCCGGCCACGCCCGCGCCGCCGATGCCGAAGCCGGCTGGTGGAATCCCGCCTGGACCCAGCGCCAGCCGATGACCCTGGACACCGGTGCCGATGCCGCCGCTCTAACTGAGGCCACCGGTCCCGCCACCGTGCTCGTCCGTCTGTCCGACACCAATTTCCAGTTCGCCTCCGCCCGCGAGGACGGCAGCGATCTGCGCTTCATCGCCGCCGACGGAAAAACCGTCCTGCCCCATCAGATCGAAACCTACGACAGCCTGCTCAACGAAGCCTTCGTCTGGGTCAAACTTCCCGACCTCCAGCCTGCCGCGAAGGAAACCGTCCACCTCTACTTCGGAAACCAGGACGCCGCCATGCCCGCCGGGCCAGCCGCCACCGAGGCCTTCGATGCCGACAGCGCCCTGGTCTATCATTTCGCCGCCCGCGGCACCGCCCCCGCCGACGCCACCGCGAATGGCAACAATGCCGAAACCGCCGCCACCACGGCCGATGGCTCGTTGATCGGCGGCGGACTGCGTTTGTTAGGTACCGTTCCGGTCACCATCCCGAACTCCCCGACCCTCGAATGGAAGTCCGGCCAGATTCTAACGATCGCGACATGGGTCAAGCCCGGCGCGCTTCAGGACAACGCCGTGATCCTCTCCCGCGGTGAAGGCGAAAACAGCTTCCGGCTCCTGCTCAATCAAGGCGTTCCGCTCATCAAACTTGGAAATCAAACCAGCGAACCCGCAGCGCCCGTCACCCCCGCAGCGTGGAACCACCTCGCCGTCGTCGCCGATGGCAAGACCCTCCAGCTCTTCCTCAACGGCGCTCCCTATGCCAGCCTGGAAGCCAGTCTTCCCGCACTCGCCACCCCGATCATCATCGGCGGGCCGGAAAACGGCTACGCGGGAGAACTCGACGGATTCTCCATCTCCAACGCCGCCCGCCCGGCCTCCTGGATCAAGCTCGCCACGGTGAACCAAGGCCCCGGCGATGCAGGTCTGCGCACCCTCAGCCTCGGCGTGATCGAGGGCGAAGCCGTGGAAGGCGGCAGCGAAATGATGGAGCACCTTTCACTCTTCGGAGACATCGCGGCCAACATGATGTTCGACGGCTGGATCGCCATCGGCGTGTGCGCCCTGATGATTGTCTTCGGCTGGACCGTCGCCGTCAAAAAATTCCTCTACCTCAACTCCATTGAAAAAGGCACCCGCGAGTTCCTCAAAAAATGGAAGGAACTCTCCACCGATCTAACCGCCATCGACCCCGACGATAAATCCAACGTCAACAGCCTCGGCGGCAACATCGACCCCGCCCAGCAATCCCTCGTCGAGAAATCACCGCTCTATCATATCTATCACATCGGAGCCGAGGAGATCCGCCACCGCCTGGAAAAGGACAACACCCGCGTCCAGGGACTTTCCGGCCGCTCCATCCAGGCGATCCGCGCGAGTCTCGACGCCGGTCTCGTGCATGAAAGCCACCGCCTCTCGGATGGACTTGTCTATCTGACCATCAGCATCGCCGGCGGTCCCTACGTTGGATTGTTAGGAACCGTCGTCGGTGTCATGATCACCTTCGCCATCATCGCCAAGTCCGGCGAGGTCAATGTCAACTCCATCGCCCCCGGCATCGCCTCCGCCCTGCTCGCCACCGTCGCCGGCCTGGTCGTCGCCATCCCGGCACTGTTCATCTACTCCTACCTCAACGGCCGCATCAAGAACTCGCTCGGGCTGATGCAGGTGTTTATCGATGAGTTCGTCGCCAAAATGGCCGAGTTCTACCGTCCTCCGCAGGAGCCCGATCAAAACAACGGCGGCGGTTCCAGCCACTAAGCTCTCACTCGAAACCCCCATGGCCTCCACCGAAAGCAATTACGACGACATCAACGTCACCCCGATGGTGGACCTCTACTTGGTCCTGCTCCTCATCTTCATCATCATGACCACCGCGGGCGTGCAGGGCGTCAAAGTGAACCTGCCGAGCGCCAGCAAGGCCTCCTCACCCGCCCTCGACGCACCCAAAACCCAGGCGATCACCATCACGCCCGAGGGCACCATCAAGCTCAACACCTTCGCCGTCACTCTGGCTGAGTTGGAAGCCCAACTCGCCGCCATCAAGGCCGCCACCCCCGAAGTCCCCGTCGTCGTCCGCGGCGATCGTGCCACCCAGTATCAAGGCGTCATGGATGTGCTCGACGTGTTAGGCCGCGTCGGCATCAACCAGATCGGTCTCGCCACCCAGCCGCCCAAGTAAGCCATGTCCCCGCCGCCATCCACCACTCCGGCCAAGCCCAGCCGCCACCGCCTCATCATCGGGCTGTTGCTCGCCGTGGTGTTGTTAGGCGGCGTCTTTTCCTTCCTCACTTCCGACGCCAAACCGCGCCGCAAGGCTCCCGCCAAGGAGGAAATCGTCACCATCACCCTGCCGCCGCCACCGCCGCCGGTGCTTCTCCCGCCTCCGCCCAAAGTCGAGCCGCCACCGCCACAGGAAGAGGAGATGGTCGCGCAGGACCCCGATGACATTTCCGAAGAACCGCCGGAGGACGCCCCTCCCGAAGCGCCGCCCTCCGAAGACCTCTCCACCAACATCACCGGCAATGGTTCCAGCATGACGGTGCCCGGCGGAAAAGGCAATGGCGGCAACCGCATCGGCGGCACCGGCAAGCGGAATTCCGGCAGCAAATGGGGCTACTACGCCTCCAAGGTCCAAAGCACCATCGCCGATGCCCTGCGCCGCAACAGCTCCACCCGCAACGCCAGCCTGAGCATGCAGGTGCGCGTCTGGGCGGATGCCAACGGCCGCATCACCCGCGCCCAACTTGTGGGATCGTCCGGAAACTCCGCCGTCGATGCCGCCATCAAAAACCAGATCCTCACCGGCCTCCAGCTTCCCCAAGCGCCGCCTGCCGACATGCCGATGCCCATCAACCTGCGCATCACCGCCCGCAAGCCGGCCATCTAACCCTTCTCCCATGTCCACCACCCGTCCCATCCTCCTCGCCAGCCTGCTCGCCGCCACCGGCACTCTCCGCGCCCAGGAAAACCTGGCAGACCAGCTCGATCCCACGCTCGACGCGCCGCTCGCCACCGACCTTCCGGCCGAGCCCGCCCCGGCCGCGGCCGCAGCTCCGTCGCCCAACGTCACCGTCAATCTGATCAACCGTCTGGTAGAAAAAGGCATCCTCTCCCAGCTCGAGGCCACCGAGCTGATCCGCCAGGCCGAGGCCGACGCCGTCGCCGCACAGAACGCCGCCGCCCAGGCGGATGTCGCCGCGCTTCCGCCCGCACCGGGCGAGGATGACATGCGCGTCACCTACATCCCCGAGGTCGTCAAAAACGACATGCGCGACGAGATCAAACAGGAGCTCATGGCCCAGGCCCGCGAGCAACAATGGAACCAAAAGTCCGCGCCCGATTGGACGAACAAATTCCGCCCCTTCGGCGATCTCCGCGTGCGCCACGAGAGCACCTTCTTCGCGGATGGCAACGACAACAGCGGAGCCTTCCCCAACTTCAACGCCATCAACACCGGTTCGCCGTTCGATACCTCCGGCACCCAGTTTTCCCCCCAATACAACGTCGATCAGGATCGCAACCGTGCCCGCCTGCGCGCCCGCATCGGCACCGAAATCATGTTGGGAGACGGCTTCAACGGCGGCATCCGCCTCGCCACCGGCGACTCCAGCACGCCCACCTCGACCAATCAGAGCCTCGGCGGCAGCGGCGGAAACTTTTCCAAATATGCCATCTGGCTCGACCGCGCCTTCCTCAGCTACGACGCCGGTCCCGGCGATGGCGAGGAGCTGGTGTTCATGGTCGGCCGCTTCGACAATCCGTTCTTCTCCAGCGAAATCCAGTGGGACGAGGATATCGGCTTCGACGGACTCGCCGTCCGCGGGAAAGTTAGAATCAACGATTGCGCCTCCACCTTCTTCACCGCCGGCTACTTCCCGGTCTATAACACCGACTTCAACTTCGCCTCCAACCAGCCTTCGAAATTCGAAAGCACTGACAAATGGCTCGCCGGCGCGCAAGCCGGCATCGACTGGAAAATCACCGAGGATCTCACCGCGAAATTCGGCATCTCCTACTATGATTTCGATGCCATCGAGGGCAAACTCTCCAGCCCTTACATCCCGCTCACTTCCAGCGACGCCGGTGATACCGACACCACCCGTCCCGCCTTCGCCCAGCGCGGCAACACCTACATGGCGCTGCGCAACATCGACAACAGCACCGCGGCCAACGATTTCGGAAACCGATACCAATACCAATACTACGGCCTCGCCTCCGAGTTCCGGAATCTGACCATCACCGGCCGCCTCGATTACGACGCCTGGGAGCCCTACCGCCTCTCGCTCACCGGTGAGGCCACCAAAAACCTTGCTTTCGACGACTCCGGCGTCGCCGGCCGCGCGGTCAACAACCGCGGTTCGGGCACCGCCTCCAAAGTCGGAGCCTACGAAGGCGGCGACAGCGCTTGGTTCGCCAATCTCGTCTTCGGCAAGCCCGCGCTCGAAGCCCTTGGCGACTGGCAGGCCGGCTTTGGCTATCGTTACGTCGAGAGCGATGCCGTGGTCGATGGCTTCACCGACTCCGACTTCGGCGGCGGCGGCACCAACGTCCAAGGCTACACCCTCGGCGCCACCATGGCCCTTTCGCCCGCCGTCCGCCTCGGCCTGCGCTGGATGAGATCCGA
>JBIPMR010000208.1:0-6232 GCA_044369025.1 Luteolibacter sp. | reverse complement strand
CGAGCGATGGCACGATGGTTTCCACCGCCTGGACGTGGCGGTTCTCGCGGGCTTGCTTGCTTTGCGTGCCGTGCGGCGGAGAGAAGCGGGGTTTCATGCTGCGGATGTTGAGCAGCCGGCCGCCTGTGAGTCGAGCGCGATCCCGTGGCGCGGGCTCCTTGCTTGCCGGACCTCGGCCAGGCGGATAGAGATCCACCCGTCGCCATGGATCGCAAGACCGAAAAACTACTCAAACGGGTCGAAAAGGCCGGTGTCCGCCGATCGCTGGAAACCGGGCATGTGCTGGACCGCGATGAACTGCTGGCGGTGAAAGTCCAGGTGATGCCCGACTATCTGCGGATCGCCCTGGCGATATCGTCAGTCGCCACCGGAGTTTCCAGCTATTTGTGTTGGATCCTGGAAGAGCCTGGTGGGAGTGTTCTGCTGGCAATGCTCGCATTCTTTCTCTTCCTGTTCGCGGTCTTCGGGATCAAGCGGACCTTGTCGAAAATCCTGGAAAACCTCGGGGATGCGGCGTCGCAGGAAATCCTCGGAGCCGCGATTGAAGGAATCTTCTCCGCGGTGGGTTCGATTTTCGACGGCGCGTGAATTGACTGATGGAATCTAGCAACTGAAGCGTGGAACCACGGAGGTGATGGCCGCAAGGGAACGCAAAGAACGCAAAAGTGGAGGCTCGTGAATGTTTTGACCGAACAAATGATTCTCGTGGTGTTCCATGCGTCCCTTCGCGGCTCAACCGGCTGTGAATGGCAACGGACAAAAAACCGCGCGGGCATCTCTGCCCGCGCGGTGGTGGATGGATCTGATTTTCCGGGGTGCCGGTTAGGCCCCGGCCATGCGTGCGGCCAGCAACTCGCGTTGGAAGATGAGTTCCTTCGGCATGTGGTCGTAGAGATCGATGAAGAACTCTCCCTGGCTTACCAGTTCGGCTCTCCATTCCGAGCGGTTGAAGGCCATGACTTTGTCGTAGTCCTCCCGGGTGAAGCCCTCGAGTCCCTCGATGTTGAAATCCTCGAAGGCGGGGATCCAGCCGATCTGGGTTTCGTGGCCGGCGGCGGAGCCACGGCAGCGTTTCACGATCCATTCGAGCACGCGCATGTTCTCGCCGAATCCGGGCCAGAGGAATTTGCCATCCTCGGATTTGCGGAACCAGTTGACGTGGAAGAAGCGCGGCAGGTGGGTGAGATAGCGGCGCATTTCCAACCAATGGCTGAAATACTCGCCCATGTTGTAGCCGCAGAAGGGCAGCATCGCCATCGGATCGCGGCGGACCTTGCCGATTTGGCCGAAGGCGGCGGCAGTCATTTCCGAGCCCATGGTGGCGCCGAGATAGACGCCGTGGCTCCAGTTGAAGGCTTGGAAAACCAGCGGCATGGTGGTGGCGCGGCGGCCGCCGAAAACAATGCCGTCGATCGGCACGCCGTCGGGGTTCTGCCAGTGAGGATCGACCGACGGGCACTGCGATGCGGGTGCGGTGAAGCGGGAATTGGCGTGGGCGCAGACGCGGCCGCAATCCGGTGTCCAGTCGAGGCCAGTCCAGTCGATGGCATGGGCCGGCGGTTCGCCATCCATGCCTTCCCACCAGACATCGCCGTCATCGGTGAGACCGACGTTGGTGAAAATCGCGTTTTCGGTGATGGATTCCATCGCCCGCGGGTTGGTGGAATAGGCGGTGCCGGGAGCGACGCCGAAGTATCCGGTTTCCGGATTGATGGCGTGCAGCTTGCCGTCTTCATGCGGCCACAGCCAGGCGATGTCGTCGCCGATGATGGTGGTTTTCCAACCGGCCTCCTGATAGGACGGCGGCGGGATGAGCATGGCGAGATTGGTTTTGCCGCAGGCGGACGGAAAGGCGACGGAGAGATAGGTTTTTTCACCCTCCGGGTTTTCAATGCCGAGGATGAGCATGTGCTCGGCCATCCATTGGTGTTCGCGGGCGATATTCGAGGCGATGCGCAGGGCAAGGCACTTTTTACCTAACAAGGCATTGCCGCCGTAACCGGAGCCATAGGACATGATCTCGCGGGTATCCGGGAAATGGACGATGTATTTGTCCTCGTTGCAGGGCCATGAGGTGTCGGCTTGTCCGGCCTCCAACGGCGCGCCGACGGAGTGAAGGCAGGGGATGAACTGGCCGTGGCCATGGCGCTTTTTGGGGATGGCGTCGGTGGCTTCGTCTTCGAGACGTTTGAGGACATGCGCGCCCATGTGGCACATGATCTTCATGTTCACCACGACGTAGGCGCTGTCGGTGATCTCCACGCCGATTTTGGCGAGCGGCGAATCCAACGGGCCCATGCAGAAAGGAATCACATACAAGGTGCGGCCTTTCATGCAGCTTTTGAATTTTTGGTTGAGCGTGACGCGCATTTCGGCGGGGTCGGCCCAGTGATTGGTGGGGCCGGCCTGGTCGGGGCGCTTGGAGCAGATGAACGTCCGGTCTTCGACGCGGGCGACGTCCGAGGGCGTCGAGCGGGCGAGGAAAGAGTTAGGCCGTTTCTCGGGGTTGAGGCGGGTGAAGGTGCCCTTTTCAACCATGAGCGAGGTGAGGCGATCCCACTCCGCTTGCGACCCGTCGCACCATTCGACGGCGTCGGGCGTGCAGAGGGCGATCATTTCATCGACCCATTTTTGCAGGCCGGGATGGGTGGTTTTTGCTGATGTACTCATTGCCCTTTCATTGATGCAGGGCGCGTCGCAATTGGCAACGCGATGCGGATAGGGGCCCGAAATATGCCAGAAAATGCGGAGGGCCCCTTTTGGACTGCGGTGGGAAGCGATCGCGCCACACCGCTTTGGAGGTTTCATCAACCCCGCCACCTTGGCTTCGCGAAGAATCCAAAGCGGTGTCGCCGCTGCGCTCTGCCACCGCACTCCATGCATTGGCGGCCCTTTGGACTGCGGTGGGAAGCGAAGCGCCACACCGCTTTGGATGATTCATCAGCACCGGCATCCCTTGCCTTCGCGAAGAATCCAAAGCGGTGTCGCCGCTGCGCTCTGCCACCGCACTCCATGCATTGGCCCTCTCTCACCAGTACGGGAGCGAGACAATCACCACGCGTTGAATCTCAAACGTCCCACGCGGAGCGGTCAGATCACACGGCAGCGCACTCGCGGCACCTTGTTGACAGGAGAACACATGCCACCGCCGCTTGGGGAAACGCACGTTCCATCACCGCTCGATAGGCGCTCATCTGCGCGGAATAGCGGGTGGCCAGTTGATCCATGGAGTCAACCGCGTCGGTTTTGAAATCAATCACTTCCACCCGGATCACGGCACCCGAGCCGTCGCGGTGGAGGTGCAGCCTGTCGATCACTCCGCTGAGCCACTGGCCGTTTTGGATCGCATCGACCGGTTGTTCGCGCAGCAAGTCGATTGCGCGTCCGCGGCGTTCGAAGACGCCGCGCAGCGCGGGGGTTTCCAAGAGTTCCGCAACCAAGCTACCGGCATCACTGGCGGGCAGGGCGGGGGATTGTTCGTCCACCCAGCCGACCTGTTCGAAAGCCGCGTGGACTTCGGTGCCGAAAATCATGCCGCTCGGGGAATGGGCCACCGCGGCGTCTTTTTTCTTGGCCGCGCTCGGCGTGGTCCGACCGCGCCGCGGAGTGCCGGGGGGCAGCTCCGGTTTTTCGGCGGGACCGGATTTTTGGATGGGCAGTTCCACATTCATCATCCAGTCCGGAGCTCCGCTCTGATAGATCGTGCCGGGTTGGCCGTTGGATTCCAGGGATCCGGCCAGCCAGTTCGCCAGCGAAGGTTTATCAACGTCCTGCGAGGCGGCGGGTGGCTCCAGCAAGACATACAGTCCGCGTTTGGAGCGGGTGAGCGCGACATACAACATGCAGAACGCCTCGTAGCGCTGGCTGGCACCCCATGTTTCCTCGGCTTGATTCATTTCCGGTAGAAGCGCGCGCGCCCACTTCGGCGGGGGTTCGGAGATCCAGCCGGGCCCTTCGGCGACGTCGAAATGCTGGGCCGAGGGCACGCTGTCATTCGGCACATCCGGGAGAATGACCACGTCGAATCCGAGGCCTTTGGATTTGTGGATGGTCATCACCTGCACGGCGGCCACGCCCGGACTTTGGGAAACCGTCAGGCGCTCGACCCAGTCGGCGGCTTCTCTAACGGTGGCGGCTCCCTGTGCGTCGAGTTTGGCCAGCGTCATGACCACATCACCGGCGCGGCGCTTTCCGAAGTCCGACCAATCCGCCCAGCCCATCTCCACCACTTCCTCGATCATCCCGGCGAATCCCAATTCGGAGGCGCGCCCTAGCAATTTCTCCCAGGCTTGCTGCCAGTGATCGCCGAAGCGCGCGGTCAGACCCGCCGCCAGCGGCGACATTGCCACCACTTCCCGGGCGAAGGCGTCCGCGGGATCGGCCAGCCATTTGAGCAGGTGCCCCAGCGCGATGCCGACCGGGTGATCCTTCGCGGGTTCCCGCTGGCCTTCCTCGATCACGTCGAAACCGCCCGCCCGCAGGTGGTCGGCGATTTCGCGGACCTTGGAATTGCTCCTGACGAGCACGCCGCAGGTCATGGCCCGCCGGCCGACCTCCAGCTCGCCTAACAATTCGCCGAGGCGGGTCAGGCGTTCCTCCCATTTGCCTTCGACCACCTCCACGCGCGCCTCGCCGCGTTTGGCGGGGCTTTGCAATTTTGCGGCGGGAAAATGATCCTGCCAGTCCCAGCGGTCCGCCGCTTCGCCGAACAGTTCCCTCATCCGGGGGATGTCGCCGCAGACGCGGTTGACCAGCGCCAGCACTTCCGGGCACGAGCGCCAGGACTCGGCCAGAGGTTCGATTTCGAGCGCGCCGGCGTAACGTTCCATCACTTCGTCGAACAAGCCGACCTCGCCGCCGCGCCAGGCATAGATCGCCTGTTTTTTATCGCCGACGATGAAGACCGAGCCTTCGCCCTCGCCAGCCGCTTCATCGACCAATGGCAGTAGTCCGGTCCAATCCGAGCCGCTGGTGTCCTGGAACTCGTCGAGCAGCCAGTGGTCGAAACGGGCGTCCAGCCGGAAATCCACCGCTTCGCGGCGCAGTCGCGCATCTTCGCTTTTCGCCCACTCGCCCATCAGGATCTTGACATCGTTGAAGCCTAACAGTCCCCGGCGCCGCAGGGTTTTCTCACAGAGCGCGTCGTAGACGGCCACCACCTCGCGGACCGCGCGGGTGCGGACGAGGGCGGCCGCCATCTCACAGCGGGCGGCGAGGCGCACCATCTCGCGCAGGGCGTCGCCCGACGGGCCGCCGATGAGGAACTCCTTGTAGTAATTCACCCGCATCGGCCCATTAGATTCGGACGAGGCTTCCATGATGGACGCCAGCAATTTGGGCGCGCCGCCGAGGCTGCCGCTGCCGATGGTGTGTTGCACGAGCGTTTCGATCACCTTCTCGAGAGCGGCGCGCTGGCGTTTTTCGGTGTAGTCGAGGCCGTCGAGGCCGCGGCACACCCTGGCGGCGAGGCCCGCCTTTTGTTTCTCCCATTCATCCAGGGAGACGCCTGCTAGCATGTCAGGGCCCCAGGCGAGATTCCGCTTGGCGCGGTATTGGTCCTGCCAGTCCTTGACGAATTTCCGCAGTCCTTCGAGCACGCCTTGGGATTCCTTGCCGATGGTCGCCCGCCGGAAGGCGTGGAGAAATTCTTCGCCGTGGTCGCCTTCGAGCGCGTCGCCGAGAATCGCGGCGAGGATTTCATTCTCCGCCGCCACCGCGCGCGGGCCTTCCAACAGATCGAACTTGCCGCCGGTCAGGCCGAGTTCGTATTGGAATCCGCGGACCACCCGCGAGAAGAAGCTGTCCATCGTGCCGAGGGTGAAGCGCGGCAGGGCGCGCGTGACGCGTTCCAGCGCTTCGGCGAAATCCGCCTCCGGCATCGCCAGGTCGCGCCGCAAATCCGCGCTGGCGGACTCGTTGCTGGCAGCGTCGGCCAGTTTGGTGAGCACCGAATCGGCGAACTCGCCCGCGGCCTTGCGGGTGAAGGTGAGGGCGACGATTTTTTCGGGAGCCACACCGCGGGCGACCAGGCCGATGACGCGGTTGCCGAGTTGGAAGGTTTTTCCGGATCCTGCTGAAGCCAGGATGAGCAGGTTCTTGGATAGAATCTTCATCGATGGAAGAGACTGGTCCGGAGTTTGGAATTCGGGAATATCAAACTGCGGGAAATCCGCGGTGTGCGCTTGGATTTGGTCCTTCGCGGCATGAGCGTCAAGGGAACGGGATCGTCCGG
>JBIPMR010000207.1:0-6257 GCA_044369025.1 Luteolibacter sp. | reverse complement strand
ACGCGGCCTTGGACGGAGCGCACCCTGGTGCCGGTCTATTCGGCGACCAAGGCACCCTCGGCGGCCACCTTGCTGGTGGCGCTCGAAAGCCGCGGACTCTCTCAGGCTACGCCGGTGTGCGAAGTTTGGCCGAAATTTCCGGTGGCGGCGGCCAAATTCTCCCACCTGCTCTCCCACCAATGCGGGCTGTCGGTGCTGGACCACCGGGCCGGCATTTTCGACCACGCCGAGGTCGTGAAAGCGATCGAAGAACAAGTGCCCGCGTGGCCCTTGGGCGATGGCATCGGCTACCACCCGCGGACCTACGGCACCCTCGTCGAGGAACCGGTGCGCCGCCTGACGGGCATGACGCTCGGGGCCTGTTGGCGGGAGAAAATCGCCGCTCCGCTCGGCCTGGATTTCTGGATCGGCCTGCCGGAAAGCGAGTGGCCGCGCGTCGCCCGCCTCTATCCGGGCAAGGCGGACAAATCCCAGCTTTCGGACGGTTTCTACAAACATCTCACCACCTCGGGCACCTTCACCCGCAAGGCGTTCTCCTCGCCGCGCGGCTTGCATGCGATTCACGAAATGAACGAACCTGCCGCCTGGGCCGCCGGCCTGCCGGCGCTGGGCGGCGTCGGCACCGCATCGGCTTTGGCGAAATTCTATCAAGCGGCCATCGGCTCCATCGAGAGCCCGCTCTCGGTGCAAGTCAGGCAATCGCTGGTCGAGCCCCAAGCCAGCGGCGACGACCGGGTGTTGCTGCGTCCGACGAAATTCACCTGCGGCGCCCAACAGGACCCGCTCGATCACGCCGGCAAAAAAATCCGCCACCTCTACGGCCCCTCGCTCACCGCCTTCGGCCACCCCGGGGCCGGCGGCAGCCACGCCCTCGGCGATCCCGAGACCGGCATCTCCTTCGCCTACGTGATGAATCAAATGGACCTCAGCGTGATGCCCGGCTCGAAGTGCCTGGAAATGGTCGAGGCGTTGTTTTCCGAAACTTGACGGCTGCCTTCCCCGCTTGACCGGTTCCGCGGTTGGAATCCATGCTCCGCGGCATGCGCATCCTCACCGGCCTCCAACCCAGCGGCAAACTCCACATCGGCAACTTTTTCGGCGCGATGGAGCCCGCCGTCCGTCTTCAGGATGAGGGCGAGGCGTTTTATTTCATCGCGGACTATCATGCGATGACCTCCTCGCAGGACCCCGCCGCGCTGCGGGAAAACGTCCGCGAGCTGGCGATCGATTTCCTCGCCTGCGGGCTCGATCCGCAGCGCGCGGTCTTCTTCCGCCAGAGCGCGGTGCCCGAGGTGAACGAACTCGCGTGGATCCTCTCGACCGTCTGCCCGATGGGCCTGCTGTCGAAGTGCCATTCCTACAAGGACAAGGTGGCCAACGGGATTTCCCCCAACCACGCGCTGTTTGCCTATCCGGTGCTGATGGCGGCGGACATCCTGCTCTATGATTCTAACAAGGTTCCCGTCGGCAAGGATCAGAAACAACACCTCGAGGTCACCCGCGATCTCGCGGTAAAGTTGAATGAAACCTATGGCGAGGGCACCGCCGTGCTGCCGGATCCCATCATCCGTGAGGACACCGCGGTGGTCATCGGCCTCGACGGCCGGAAGATGAGCAAGAGCTATCAGAATACGCTGCCCATCTTCGGTGAGGAGAAGCCGATGAAGAAACTCATCATGAAAATCACCACCGACTCGACGCCGGTGGACGAGCCCAAACCCACCGCGGACTCGACGATCCTGTCACTCTACAAATTGTTCGCCAGCCCGGACGACTGCGCGGTGATGCTGGCCGACCATGAAAAAGGCGGTGTCGGCTACGGCGATTTCAAGAAGCGCCTCGCCGAGGCCTATTGGGATTATTTCGCCCCGATGCGCGCCCGCCGCGATGAAATCCTGGCGGACCCCGGTTACGTCGATCAGGTCCTCGCGGCGGGTGCCTTGCGCGCCCGCGAGGAAGCGTCTAAAGTTTTGAGCCGCGTCCGCCACGCGGTGGGTCTTTGTTAGGAAACCAGCACCATGTCCAAACGTGTGTTATGTCTGTTAGCCAATGGCTTCGAGGAAATCGAAACCGTCACACCGGTCGATCTGCTGCGCCGCGCCGGCGTCGAAGTCGTCATGGCCTCGCTCCACGGCGGGGCGGTCACCGGCCGCTGCGGCATCCGCATCGAGGCCGACGCCGCGCTGGCCGGGGTGGTGCCGGAGAGTTTTGATCTGCTGCTCATCCCGGGTGGTCCGGCGGTCGGCGAGCTCCGCAGTGATGGCCGCGCCGCCGCGCTGGCGCGCGAGTTCGATCAGGCCGGCAAGACGGTCGCCGCCATCTGCGCCGCGCCGTTGGTTTTGAAAGACGCCGGATTGTTGGAAAACCGGAGCTTCACCGCGCACTCGGCGGTGCATGGCGAATTGCCGGGAGTTTCGTCCGCCCGGCTCGTCGCCGACGGCAATCTGATCACCTCGCGCGGCGCGGGCACCGCGCTCGAATTCGGCCTCGCCTTGGTCGGGCGCTTGCTCGGAGAACCCGCCGCCGATCAAGTGGCGGCGGAGATTTTGGCCTGAGAAGCGCCCGCGCAATACGCTTGCCATCATTCGCCGCCTCGCGGATGGTCCGCGCGTCGTGCCTCCCGAGCAACGTAAGCCACTCTGGCTCTTTCCCAACCTGTTGAGCTTGGATGCCCCGCTTGTGGCGGCCGCTTGGCTGTATATCTTCGCCAAAACCTGGCGCGCCGACTATCACCCGTGGGAAGCCTACGTTTCGCTCGGCCTCGCCGTTTGGGTGATCTATGTGGCGGACCGCTTGCTGGATGCGTCGATCCCCGGAACCGGCTCCGGCAAACTGGAAGCCCGCCACGAATTCCACCGCAGGCACCGGAAAATCTTCACCATCGCCGCGGGACTCGCCGCGCTGGCCGCCCTGGTCCTGGTGGTGTCGTACATGTCCTACGCCATCTATCACTACATTCTGATAGGCGGGGTGGTGGTCGCCGGATTCTTCGGCCTCTCGATGCTGTCCTGCCAGGACTCCGAGGAAATCCCGCATGCGAAAAACATCCTGGCCGGCACCGGTTTCGCCTTCGGCACGGCGATGATGGCGCATGTCTATCTCCCCGAGCTGGGGATTTACCGGCTGCTGGGCTCGCGCGAGTTCATTTGTTTCGCCGTGTTGTGCATCCTGAATATTTCCGCCATCGATCTGTGGGAGCACGCCAGCCGCTCCTCGGATGTGGAAATCAAGGCATCCGATGAATTGGCGCTCACCCTGCCGCTCGCGCTGTTGGGCGCCGCCGCGCTGGTCTTCGCCGTGCTCGATCACGAGATGGCCACCCGGCCGTTTTTCTATGCCATCCTCACCGGTGCCGCCCTGCTGCAAATCCTCAACCGCACCCGCGCCCGTTATTCGATGGATGCGCTGCGGGTGCTGGCGGACGTCGCCATGCTGCTGCCGGTGTTCGTCTATTGGGCGGCCTCGCGCTGAGCGATCCTCATCCGTGCTTGCCGTTTTTTGCGATCTCTTTAGGTTCGGCGCTTCGCCATGAGCACCACCGCAGAAACCCAGAGAAAGCCCGCGTTCGTCATTCTCGGCGCACCCGGATCGGGCAAAGGAACCCAAGGCCAGATCATGGGGAAAATCCCGCGCTTCTTCCACTGCGCCTGCGGCGATGTGTTCCGCTCGCTCGACACCCGCAGCGGCCTTGGCAAGCAGTTTGTCGATTTCTCCAGCCGCGGCGAACTTGTGCCCGACGAACTCACCATCGAACTGTGGAAGGCCCAGCTCGACAAACTCAGCGACACCCAGTTCTACAAACCGGACATCGATTTCCTGGTGCTCGACGGCATCCCGCGCAACGTGCGCCAGGCGGAAATCCTCGACCGCCACGTCGAGGTCCACCAGGTCTTCCACCTCTCCTGCCCGAACCGCGACGAGCTCGTGCGCCGCATGCGCAAGCGCGCGCTCAAGGAGAACCGCCTCGATGACGCCAGCGACAAGGTCATCGACCACCGCATCGCCACCTACGACGAGGAAACCAAGCCCATCCTCGAATTCTATCCGCCCGGGCGGGTCATCACCATTGATGCCACCCAGCCGCCGGTGAAGGTGCTGGCGGACATGATCCAGCGCATCACCAGCCTGCCGGTCTATGCGGAAATGGCCAAGCATATCATCTAACTTATTTTCCGGATGCGTCTTGTTTTCATCGCCACCGGCGACATCGCCCTGCCCGCCTTCCGCCATCTGTTGGAAAACGGCCCCCGCCCGCTGGCGCTCGTCACGCAGCCGGACAAGCCGGTCGGCAGGCACCAGACACTCACGCCTCCCGCGATCAAAGTGGAAGCGCTGGCGGCGGGCATCCCGGTGTTCCAGCCCGAAAAAATCGGCGACGCGCTCGACGGACTCCAGGCGCTCGATCCCGAATTGTTAGTCGTGATGGCTTACGGCCAGATCCTGCGGAAAAACATCCTCACGCTCGCCAGCAAGGCCATCATCAATCTCCACGCCTCGCTGCTTCCCAAATACCGCGGCGCCGCCTGCATCCAGGCCGCCATCGATGCGGGCGATGCCGAAACCGGGATCACCGCCATGCACGTCGTCCGCGAGCTCGATGCCGGCGATGTGATCCTGATGAAGAGCATCCCGCTCGCTCCGGACGAGACCGGCGGCGGTCTTCACGACCGGCTCGCGGACCTCGCTCCGGCAGTCCTCGCCGAAACCATCGCCCGGCTCGCCGACGGCAGCGCGCCGCGCATGCCGCAGGATGAGGCGGCATCCAGCTACATCTCCAAACTCGAGCGCGATGACGGGAAACTCGATTGGTCGCAGGACGCCGCCGCGCTGGAGCGCCGCATCCGCGCCTACGACCCGTGGCCGGGGACTTTCACCACCGCCCTCGAGGACGGGAAACCCAAACGCCTGAAGATTTTCCCACCCGCCGCCGTTGTCGAGCAGGATCTAACTCCCGGAACGCTCGCCACCGCGGAAGGCCGGCTGCTTGTCGGCTGCGGCTCCGGCGCGCTTCTGTTGGAATCCGTCCAGCCCGAGGGCGGCCGCCGGATGTCCGCCGCCGATTACCTCCGCGGCCGCAAGCCGGCCGCGTTCGGGTAGTCACGCGAGCTCGCAGGCGAGGCGGATCGCGGCGATCATCGACGACGGGTTCGCAAGGCCCTTCCCGGCGATGGAAAATGCGGTGCCGTGGTCCGGGCTGGTGCGCGGTTTCGGCAAGCCGAGCGTGACGTTCACCGCACTCTCAAAATCCAACAGTTTCAGGGGGATCAACCCCTGGTCGTGATACATCGCCAGCACCGCGTCGAAATCCCCGCGCGCGGCATCCCGGAAAATCGCGTCCGGCACGGCCGGGCCGGTGAAGACCGCGGTGCCGCTGGCATTGAGTTTTTGGATGGCCGGGAGGATGACGCGCGATTCCTCATCGCCGAACGCACCGTTTTCCCCCGCATGCGGATTGAGGCCGGCGACGGCGATGCGCGGCGAGGCAATGCCACGGCGCTTGAGGAAATCCGCCGTCAGCAGGCCGATCCTGACAATCCGCTCGCGGCTCAGCAGTTGCGGGACCTTCGCCAGCGGTTCGTGGATCGTCGCCAGCCCGACTGTGAGCGTCGCGCCGGTGAGCAGCATGCCGTATTCGCCGACGCCGAAAGCATCCGCGAAATACTCGGTCTGGCCGGGAAAGGGGAAACCGAGCGCCTGCAGTCCTTCTTTGGAAACCGGCCCGGTGACCACCGCGTCCGCGCGGCCATCCTTCAATTGGCGCACCGCTTCGTCGAGCGCCGCCAGCGCGGCGGCGGCCGAGACCGTGTCCGGCTTGCCGGGCTTGCCCGCGTTGCGATCCCCGAGAATTTCGATCTCGAAACCGGCGGGGATTGCTCCCGAGGCCAAGGCCCGATCAATGACCTCCGGCCCGACTCCGGCAGGGTCGCCGAGGGTGATGAGAATGCGTGGCATGCCGGAAGTATCGGCGGATCCCAACGGCCTGCCAAGCGGGGATATCGACGGCTGGCGGAGGCCGAATCGATTAGTGTTCCATGCTTGCGGGGGCGCGGGGGAGCCGATTATGGTGCCGGGCATGGTGCAGCTGTGCGTGAATGTGATTTTGTCCGGGGCCTGTTGCGGTCTGCTGACCCAGTGCGGCGCCTCCTCGATGGGGCGCGGAAATCTGGGCGGCCCGACGGTCGAGGAGCGCAACGTGAAAATCGCCAGCGAGCCGCCCGGTGACTACTACGTCGGCCGCCGCTACTTCGTCGAAAAAA
>JBIPMR010000206.1:0-6258 GCA_044369025.1 Luteolibacter sp. | reverse complement strand
TGATGATTTGCCGCCAGGCGGAAAACTGCGGGTGGACAATGTTTTGCGGCTGCGGAGCGGGATTTTCATCGGCGCATTTCTGCAACCGAGCCATGAGCGCAGCGGGCAGCGGCTCTTGGGAAGCATGGAGGCACTCGACCTCGATGGAGGCGGCGAGCAACTCGAAGGCGAGGTCGGCATCGATGCCGAGTTGTCCGACTAACAATTCCAACTCGCGCGCTTCGTCACGGTCGAGATCCCCGAGAGCGCGGCCGGCGCTGAGTTCCTCGAAACGGATCATGTCACTGGATAAAGTCATGATGCCGATGGGGGGGTGGAAAATCCGGCGCGTTGCAATTGATCGCGCAGGGTGATGAGTCCGCGGCGGAGGCGGGTCTTGACCGTGCCAAGCGGCAGTCCGGTTTTCTCGGCGATTTCCGGATGGGTGAAGCCGTCTTCGAAAAAGAGGCGGAAGAGTTGGCGGGTATCGTCCGGGAGCTTGGCGAGGGAGGATTTCACGGTCTCCGGGTCGCAGGTGATGGAAGAATTCCGGGAGGTGGGGAGCGGCAGCGATTCAGCGGCGGCGAGCGGTTCGAATTCCGGGCGGCGGCCGAGGCGGCGGAGGAAATCAATCGCGCGGCGGCGGGCGATGAGGCCGATGAAGGTGGATTCCGAAGCAAGGGCGGGATCGAACGAACCGGCCTTTTTCCAGACTTCGGTGAAGACTTCCTGGACGAGGTCCTCGGCTTCGGCGCTGTCCCTGAGGTAGCGCTTGGCGATCGCCCAGACGATGCCACCGTATTGGTTGATGCAGAGGTTCATGGCACGGGACTCTCCCGCCGCGACTTGCGATAGAATACCCTGTTGCGCTGTGAGATTGGAGGAAGTCACCTTTCGCGCGGGATCGTAGTTGGCTTCGTAAGAACGTGTAAAGATACTTTCGAGGAACATCCGGGTTTTTGACAAAGCTCCCGGCCACAAATCCGCCGGTTCCACCGGAATGCGGTGGTGGAGCGGATGTGGATGGACACAGATCATGGCAAGTTGGCTGATGGACCGGGCCAGTCCGACAAAAATTCCGTGGGAGGGAATCGGTGCGGGATTTCCGATTTCAAGCAGCAGTTCGCTGACGACGGCATTTTGGATTCAGAAAACTTTCCGGAAAAAAGAATGCAGTTTTCTGAATCCGATTCGCGGCCGCCGGCGAATACCCAATCAGACTCAATCAAACACCATCATGGCCTACGAATCCGACAGCAGCTTGAAACTTTATTTGCGCGAAATCGCCAAGACGCCCCTTCTCACCATCGAACAGGAAAACGAATTGGCGGAGCGGATCAAAATGGGCGATGCCGATGCGAGGACTCACATGATTCAAGCGAATCTGCGCTTGGTCGTGAAAATCGCCCAGGACTACTCCGGCTACGGCCTCTCGCTGAGCGATCTGATTTCCGAAGGCAACATCGGCCTGATGCACGCGGTGGAGCGCTTCGACCCGGAAAAAGGCGGCAAACTTTCGACCTACGGCGCCTGGTGGATCAAACAATCGATCAAGCGCGCTCTGGCGAACCAGTCGAAAACGATCCGCCTGCCGATTCACATGGTGGACAAGATCGCCCGCATGCGCCGGATTTCCTCCAGCCTGGCCGAGGCCCTCGGCCGCGAACCGACCGACGACGAGTTGGCGCAAGAACTGGGCCTGCCGCGTCAGAAAATCGCGATGCTCAAACAGGCGGCGCAGCGGCCGACCTCGTTGGATGCGCCGGTGAGCGAGGGTGATGCGACCGAATACGGTGAAATCATCAGCGACGAGTCCGCCACCAGCCCGCTCGACGCGCTTTCCGACAAAAATCTGCACGGCGAAATCGACGGCCTGCTTTCCATGCTCAACGAACGTGAACGCCGCATCATCGACGAGCGCTTCGGCCTGAACGGCCTCAAGCCGATGCTGCTGGAAGACGTCGGCCGCGAATTCGGGGTTTCCCGCGAGCGCATCCGGCAATTGCAGAATTCGGCGCTGGCGAAAATGCGCAAGGCCTTGCTCAAAAAAGACAAACCCGCACCACGGCCGTTTGGCAAGGACTTGGCCGAGGCCTGATTCGACACCATTTCCGAAGGCTCGCCGCAGTTAAGCAATCTTTGCCATTGCCAACGCGGCGGGCCTTTGTTCCTGTCTCCCCGTCATGGCCAATCCGACCAACGTTCTTTCCAGCGGAATCGAAATCACCGGTTCCATCCGTTTCTCCAACGACATGATTATCGATGGGAAAATCGATGGTGAGATCATGTCTGACAAAGGTCGCGTGACGATCGGCGAAAACGCCTACGTCAAGGGCGACGTCACCGCCGGCGAGGTCAAGGTTTACGGCAAGGTGGAAGGCAAGATCACTTCCGAGCGTTGCGAGTTGAAGGACAAATCCCGGATCAACGGCGACATCAAATCCAAGGTGTTCTCGATGGAAGAAGGCGCGCAGCTCTCGGGCCGCACCGAAATCGGCGGCTGATCTCAGAAAAGCTCCTGCTGGCCGGGAGTGAGCCTGCGGAAAGCTTCCAGATTCAAACTGGGCGGCGAAATTTGTAATCCATGTTTCCGGGCGACCGCTTGGAACAATTTGCGGGTTTGTTCCGCAGCGGCACCGGAGCCCCGCATTCTAACACCGGGTGTCATGCCGTTGAGTTTCCCTTCGTGGGCGGCACGGATGCGGCCGAGGATTTTCTCCTTCGCCATCGGTTGGTGGCGCTCCAGCCAGTTTCCAAAGACCTCCGCCACCGTGCCCGGCAGCCGGACGATGGAATAAGCGGCGAATTTCGCGCCATGGGCGGCCGCCGCCGCCAAAATCGCCGGCAATTCCGAATCATTGAGGCCGGGAATCATCGGCGCGGCGCTCACTCCGGCGAGGATGCCGGCCTCGCTGAGCGCTTGGATGGTTTTCAAACGCGCCCGTGGCGATGAGGCCCGCGGTTCGAGAATCCGAGCCAGCCCGGGGTCGAGCGTGGTCACGGAGAGATAAACCGCGACGGCCTGATAGCGCGCCAATTCCGCGAGATGGTCGAGATCGCGCTCGATCAGGGCGTTTTTCGTGATCACCACCACCGGATTGCGAAACCGCGCGAGCACTGCCAGGCAGCGCCGGGTGATTTCCAGTTTGCGCTCGATCGGTTGGTAACAATCAGTCACGCCGGACAGCGAGATTTTCCCGGGTTTGTATGAGGGTTTCGCCAGCGCTTCTTCCAACAGCTCGGGCGCCCGGGGTTTGACGACGATTTTCGATTCGAAATCCAGCCCCGCCGAGAACCCGAGATACTCATGATAGGTGCGCGCATAACAGTAGGCGCAGCCATGCTCGCAGCCGCGGTAGGGGTTGAGCCCGTAATCGAACGACAAATCCTCCGCCTCGCCCGCACTGAGAATCGTCCGCGAGTCGTCGTTGAGAAAAACCGTGCGCTGCGGCCGGGCGTCCTCGTCGATCCACGAATCCTCATCGGTTTCCACATGCATCGCCTCGAACCGATTCCGGGGATTTTCATTCGCTCCTCGCCCGCGCTGCTGCATGCCACAAGTTACCCAAAACCGTCTCCGCACCAACACGGATTCTCAGCGTTTCTCCCAGCGCTCCTCCAAGTGCTCGGCGGATTTCGGCTCCAGGTGGGAAATCACCCGGCCATCCGGCTGGAACAACGCCGCCACCTTGGCTTCCACCTGGGTCGCCACCTCGTGCGCCTCCCCCACCGAGAGCGAATCGTCGAACACCAGGTGAAATTCCACCCAGTGCGTCCGTCCCGAGTGGCGGTGCCGCAGGTTGTGATACGACAGCCCGCGCTTCCCCGTTTCTTTTTCCAAGAGATCGCAAATCCGCTTTTCCGTCTTCGGGTCGCTTTCGTCCAGCAGCCCGCCGAGGCTTTCCCGGATCAGGCGGAAGCCGACGCGCAGAATATTCACGGCCGCCAAAATCGCCGCGAGCGGATCCCACATCGCCCAGCCGGTGGAATAATAAAGCCCGAGCGCCACCAACACCGCCCCGCTCGACCACACGTCGGTCAGCACATGTTGGCCATTCGCCAGCACCAGGGGTGAGCCACTGCGCTTTCCCACCGCAATCAATGAGGTCCCTAAAATCAAATTGATCATCGCCGCCGCCGCCGTCACGATGATGCCGAAGCCCAGATTTTCGATCACCACGCCGAAAATCATCTGCCGGACCGCCTCGTAGAAAATCAGGACCGCCGCCGCGGAAATCATCGCTCCTTCGAATCCCGCTGACAGAAACGCCACCTTGTCGTGCCCGAAATGGTGCGTTTCATCCGCCGGTTTGTGCGCGAGCCGCAGCGCCCACGTCGCAAATGCCACCGCCAGCAAGTGCACCACCGACTCCGCCGCATCCGAATAAATCGCCGACGAACCGGTCACAATCGCCGCCGTCACCTTGGCCCCGAGCAACACCACCGCCGCCGCGAGCGACACATTCATGATCTTTTTCTGCTCCTCGTAACCTGCCACGCCCGCAGTCTGCATGCCCTCCCGACGATGGCAATCCCTGCGATTCCGCACGATCTTCACATCCGTGCTTGTTTTCCGTCGAAAATCAGCGAAAGCATCCCCCCCCGGCCGCCACCGCAAGGCTGCAAAACCGGGATTTTGACTTACTATTGCTCATGGATACGCCTCCTTTTTCTGAACTCGGTCTCCCCGATACGTTGCTCGCCGCCATTGAAACCCTCGGCTACGAGCGTCCTTCTCCCATTCAATTCATGAGCATTCCGCCCGCGCTGGAAGGCAAGGACCTCGTCGGTCTTTCCGCCACCGGATCGGGAAAAACCGCGGCTTTCACCCTGCCGGCGCTCGCCAAACTCGACGTCAAGCTCCCCTACCCGCAGGTCCTCATCCTCTGCCCCACCCGCGAACTCGCGGTGCAGGTCTGCGAGGAAGTCCACCGCCTCGGCGCGAAAATGACCGGCCTCCACGCGACCCCGGTTTACGGCGGCGCGCCGATCGACCGCCAGCTCCGCGCCTTGCGCTCCGGCGCCCAATTGGTCGTCGGCACTCCCGGCCGCCTGCTTGACCACCTTCGCCGCGGCAGTTTCGACGCCTCCCGCATCAAGATGGCTATCCTCGACGAGGCCGACCGCATGCTCGACATGGGCTTCAAGGAGGAAATGGACGAGCTGCTCGCCGCCCTTCCCGCCGAGCGCCAGACGCTGTTTTTCTCCGCCACGATGAATCCCGGCGTTTCGCGGTTGATCCAGAAATTCGGCAACTCCCCGCAGATTGTCGAAATCCAACAAAAAGCCCGCACCGTCTCCACCGTCGAGCAATCGTATTTCGAAGTCCGCCAGCGCTCCAAGGTCGAGGTGCTCTCCCGCATCCTCGATATGAACCCGCCGCGCCTCGGCATCGTTTTCTGCAACACCAAGCGCTCGGTCGACGAGTGCACCGAAGATCTCGTCAACCGCGGTTACGCCGCCGACCGCCTCCACGGCGACATCACCCAGCAAATGCGCGAGCGCGTGCTCAAGCGGTTCCGCGAGGGTGCCGTCGAAATCCTCGTCGCCACCGACGTCGCCGCCCGCGGCCTCGACATCGATGAAATCGACATCGTTTTCAACTACGACCTCCCCACCGACCCCGAAGACTACGTCCACCGTATCGGCCGCACCGGCCGCGCCGGACGCTCGGGCCGCGCGGTGAGCTTCGTCTATGGCCGTGAAATCTATCGGATGCAGTCGATCGAGCGCTACACCCGCTCGGTGGTGAAACGCGAGCGCATCCCGTCCGTCGAGCAGGTCGAAGGCCGCCGCGCCGACCTCATTTTCGACGACCTCAAGGAGCGCCTCGAGTCCGGAAAATTCGAAGCCTATCAGGACAACATCGACCGCCTGCTCGAACAAGGCCACACGCCCACCGACATCGCCGGCGCGCTCGTCACCATGATCCGCGAGGCCAGCGGCCGCGAAGGATCCGCCATCGAAGAGGATCGCGAACCCGAACGCCGCGAGCGCCGTGAGGCCCCCCGCCGCGACGACCGCCCTCAGCGCGACGACCGTCCGCAATATGAGGATCGCCCGCAACGCGATGACCGCGGCCCGCGCCCGGAACGCCATGACGGACCGCGCGATCTCATTCCTAACGAACCCGGAATGGCCCGCCTGTTTCTCTCCCTCGGCAAGACCCACGGCGTGATGGCCAAGGAGATCGTCGGCATGCTCTATCGCGAAGCCGGCCTCCCCGATGGCTGCCTCGGCCGCATCACTTTGTTCCCGAAACATTCGCTCGTCGATGTG
>JBIPMR010000205.1:0-6290 GCA_044369025.1 Luteolibacter sp. | reverse complement strand
CGAGGAGGAGTTCCAAAAGAACATCCAGACGCTCAACCGCGTGTTCACCCGCTTCTACTACAAACAGAAAGTCGTCGAAGACTTCTGCGAGCAAGTGGATGAATACATGCAGAAGTTTTGGAAATACGGCCGCAAGCTCCAGACCGATCCCGAGGACAAGGAGTTCCTCACCAAAATGCGCGAGGTCCAACAGCGCTCGTGGCACACCCAGGAATCCTTCGAGGACGCTAACAAACTTCTCCGCCACTGGCTCAAGGAAGCGCTCAAGGCGAAAACCGAAATGGTCGAGGCCAACCTCCGCCTCGTCATTTCCATCGCCAAAAAATACACCAACCGCGGCCTCTCGTTCCTCGACCTGATCCAGGAAGGCAACATGGGCCTGATGAAGGCGGTCGAAAAATTCGAATACCGCCGCGGTTACAAATTCTCCACCTACGCCACCTGGTGGATCCGCCAGGCGATCACCCGCTCGATCGCCGACCAGGCCCGCACCATCCGCATCCCGGTGCACATGATCGAGACGATCAACAAGCTGATGCGCGTGCAAAAGCAGCTCGTCCAGGAATACGGCCGCGAGCCGTCGCCGGAAGAAATCGCCGAGGAAATCCACCTTCCCGTCGAGCGTGTCCGCGCCGTGTTGAAAATGGCCCAGCAGCCTATCAGTTTGCAAGCGCCCGTCGGCGATTCGGACGACACCTCGTTCGGCGACTTCATCGAAGACAAGGCCGCCGACAACCCGATGGAAGAAGCCGGTTTCTCGATGCTCAAGGACAAGATCAAGGACGTGCTCGACACCCTCACCGAGCGCGAGCGCGAAGTCCTCGAACAACGCTTCGGCCTCAAGGACGGCTACAGCCGCACGCTTGAAGAAGTCGGCCGCCAGTTCCAAGTCACCCGCGAGCGCATCCGCCAGATCGAAGCCAAAGCCCTGCGCAAAATGCGCCACCCCACCCGGATCCGCAAACTCGAAGGCTTCATCGAGCTGCCGGGCGCATAAATTGAGCGGCAACAGGGAGTGGCGATATCAGATCGCCCACGCCCATGAAAGGACCATGAGAAGCGATTCTCTCTGCTCATTGGCTCCCCATGGGCTAAGGCGGCCGCAGTCCGCCTCTCCTTACCGGCGCCGCGCGCCATCGCCGATTCCCATCCCTAACGCCTCCACCATTGACAGCGCCGGGCGCAATCCACGATGGTCCGGGGGTTGAAACCCACCTTATTCATCCCTCCCGTCGTCGCGCTCGCCATTGCCGGAACCTGGCTTGGCACCCAGCGCCAGTCGATTTCCACGCTGGAGCAGCAAAGCGCCGTCTTGCGAAAAGCCATCGCCGCGGGCTCATCCGACGCGCCCGCGGAATCGCCAAACGCCAAACCCGCCGCTCCTACGAAGGCGGCGAACGCCAAGGAGCCGATCGACTGGAAAAAAATCGCCGAGCAATTTGCGGAAATCCGCCAAGCCGGCGGCACCGGCGACATGCGGACGATGATGCGCTTCCAGCAACGCCTGCAAGCGATGAGCAAGCAGGAACTCGTCGCCGCCCTCGACGAAATCGCCGCGCTCGATTTCCCAACAGAAACCCGCAACATGCTCGAACAGATGATCCTCGGGCCGCTCGTAGAAAAGGATCCGGAGCTCGCCCTCACCAAGTTCATCGACCGCCTCCACGACAACGACGGCTCACTCTCCTGGCAACTCTCCAACGCCATGCAGAAATGGGCGAAAAAAGATCCCGCCTCGGCGAGCGCGTGGTTCGACCAGCAGATCGCCGCCGGGAAATTCGATAGCAAATCGCTCGACGGAAGAAGCCAGTCCCGCATCCAGTTCGAAGGAGGTTTGATCCATGTCCTGCTCGGCACCGACCCCGATGCCGCCGGGCGCCGGCTGGCCGCAATGCCGGAAGACCAGCGCGACGATGCCTTGTCGCAGTTTTCCTTCCAACCTTTCAAGGATGAGGAACAGCTCGCGTTCGCCACACTCGTCCGCGAGCAAGTGCCCGAAAAAGACCAGGCCCGGACCCTCGCCCAGCAGGCATCCCGCCTCGTCGGCAAAGAGGGTTATGCGAAAGTCACCGAGTTTCTCGACCGCATCCAAGCCACCCCCGCCGAGCGCCGCGCGAGCGTCGAACAAGCCGCCGAATCCAGCATCCGGACGATCTCCCACCAGAGCAAAATCACCCGCGAAAATCTCGACCGCATGCGCGAATGGGTCACCACCCAAGCCCCGGAGTCCACCGGTCGCGCCACCGGCAGCGCCCTTGCGAATGCTTTGCAGGGCAGCCGCAAACTGGACTTCTCCGAAGCGGCCGAGCTCGCCGTGCAATACCACGACGCCAGCGACAACGACGACGTGCTCCTCTCGTTCCTCAACGGCTGGGGCGCGCGCCAAAACAAGGAACAAGCCCGCATCCTCGCCGGCAAAATTTCCGATGCCAAACGCCGCGAGGAAATTCTGCAAAACCTCCAGTAATCTCCCCTCCCGTGAAAATTTCCATCGCTGCCTCCATCCTGATCCTGCTCATCGCCGCGCTCTTCGGCTTCCGCGGCCACCAGCGGCTCGTCACCGTGCGCGAGACCCACGCGAGGCTCGTTGCCTCCGCCAACCAGCTCGGCATTGCCGTCGATCCCTCCCGCCCGGACGCCTCCGTCCGTATCACCAAGCGCGAGCGCGAAGACAAGCAAGCGGATGCCAAAGCCGCCGCCGTCGAATTCATCGCCTTCGCCCGGGAAATGGAAGCCAACCAGGAAAAAGGCGGCCCGCCCGACGAAGCCCAACAGAAGCGCATCATGGAAATCATGGACCGCATGATGTCGCTCGACTCCGCGCAGTTGAAAATCCTCATCGCCGAGGTCCGCGCCGCGAAAGATCTCAAGGACGAGACCCGCCAGGGCCTCATCGGCTTCTCCATCATGACACTCTCTAACGACCATCCGCAGGCCGCGCTCGCCCTGCTCACCGAGTCGTCCGATTTGTTCAAGGGCAGCGGCATGGGCTCCCATGTCATCTCCTCCTCGCTCACCCAATGGGCCAAGGACGATCCACTCGCCGCCCTCGAATGGGTCCACAACAACAGCGCGAAATTCCCCGATCTCATCACCGACGATGCCAAGCGCGGCCTGATTTCCGGCACCGCCAGCCAGAATCCCAGACGGGCTTTCAAGCTCGTCGGCGAACTGGGCCTCAAAGACCCCTCTCAAGCCATCACCAGCATCGCCGAGGCCGCCAGAACCCCGGAGGAACGAAGCGCCACTCTCGCCGCCCTTCGCGAGCACCTCGCCAGCTTGAAGGACGAACAAGCCCAAAGGGATCTCTCCAACAGCGCCGTGCGCGAATTCGCCCAAAACATCGGCAAGGAAGGATTCGAAGCCGGCAGCCAGTGGGTCGCCACCGCCGCTTTCACACCGTCAGAACTCGAAAGCTTCGCCAGAGGATTACCCGGCTCGATCAAAAATGGCGAAACCGGCCAGTGGGTCGAGTGGATCGGCGAGAAACTCCCTCCCGACCAAGCGGCTGACAACATCCAAATTCTTGTCAACCACTGGACTGAAACCGACTATCAAGCCGCCGGCAAATGGCTCACCAACGCTCCCGACGGCCCGACCAAAAACACCGCCGTCCGCAGCTACGCTGAGACCGTTTCCCGCTACGAACCCGAAACCGCCGCGCAATGGGCGCTCACCCTCCCGCCCGGCAAGGACCGCGACAAGACCCTCAAGAACATCCATCAAAACTGGCCCAAAGACGACCCCGCCGCCAAAGAAGCCTTCAAACAGCAGCACGGAATTAAATAGGCTGTCGTCCGCACACTAAGGAGGCACCACACTCATGTGGTGCATGCGGAAGAATCGCCAATGGCAGGCGCGCAGCCCTTACCATTGACCCCACTTCCACCAACGACAGAAGTGTCGTAGTTCCTCACTCCCCCCCGTCATTTTTGTCCGTTTTCCCCGCAACGCGGACGGATACACTCAGATTCAGTTTGACCTCCCTTCTCGCAACCATCGCCGCGCTCATGAAATCCACCTCGTTGATCCCGCCCGCCATCGCCCTGATTCTGGTGGGAACTTAGCTCGTTCCGCAGCGCCATTCGATGGCCGTTTTAGAAACCGAATGCGCCCGTTTGCGTAGCACGCTCACCGCTGCGGAATCACCTTCCAAAACGAGACCCGACCCGCTGGAAAAACGCCGCAAGATCATGGAGTGGACCAAGCTCGCCGCGCATTTCCCAAGCAACCCGATGATGTGAAGCGGTTCCGGCAGTTTCATCATCGGCGCAATGCCAGACCCGCGAGAGGCGATCAACCCGGATCTCAATCAGCAGACCCGCGGGATGCTCGGGTCATCGTGCACCACCATTCTCGCCAACGATCACCCGCAGGCTGCGCTCAAGATTTTCACCAGCTCCCCGGAACTTTTCGCGGAACACAATCCGATGAGTCTGGTCTGCACGGCGCTCGCCACTTGGGCGAAAAGTGATTCAGGCCGCCCCGCAATGGGCCGAGAGCCAGCCCGCGGGAAAAGACCGCGACCAAGTCCTCCAAACGATCCATGGCAACTGGCCCCATCAAGATCCCGCCGGCAAAGAAGCCTTCGCGAAGGAGCATGGGATCAACAAGTGAGCCTTGACCGCGGAACAAGGAGGGGCGATCTCCGAAACGCCCGCGCATGGGGAGTCGATGGGAAGAGCTTCGCGCCCGGTCATTGGCCACTTCATGCGCCTCGGCGGATCGGAGTCCGCCGCTCCTTGGGGATTGCCTCATCGCCCGTCACCTCCCGGGATTTCCGCTTTCCGCCCCCCCCCCGCCGCTTCGGCTGTATTCCCTGCGTGGCGTTTCCCCAATACAAAATCCCCGTCGAGCGGCTCAAGGAAGAATGGGCCAACCGGATCGCGCGGCAGCGGATGCGCAAGCGTCGGCCCCCCTCGCAGCCATCCAGAATCACCGACAACAGCGAACCATGGATCAAAAATCCATCGTCTGTCGCCGAGTTCTGGGAGATCGCCTGCTGGGTCAATGAAACCGTCGCAAAATGGGCACCACCGCAGGACAATTCATCTCGGCCCTAACTGAGAATCATGACATCATTGTCATCGGCGGGCTGGCGGTGATCGCGCACGGCTTCAATCGACCGGCCCTGGATGGCGATTGGAGAACCTGTGAAGCCGCTCCGACCATCCCGGATTCCGCCGTCACGGAGATTGCGACGGGCTATCTCCGCGAGTTCGCCGCCGATGGCGACCCCTTGCTCGCAAGCCCTGCTGGCCAATGCGCCGGTCCCGCCGGCTTGACACTTTTCTGAAATTCCTTGTCCGCTTTTCCCACCCGGCGGACAGACTCTTGCAGAACATGGAAAAAGCCGCGCCATCCGTTGCCGAACTGCTTGCCGACTGGCTGGGCCACCAACGCGAGCCGGCTCCGCCGCCGAAGCGCAGGCCGTCGCACTTCCGATTTCCATCCTCGCTTCCAAGGCTATTGCGGCAGCAGCCGTTAGCACCTCCGGTCTAACTAGCATTCTAGCAAGCACCGCCGCTCTCATGAAATCGACCTCCATAATCCTGCCTCTTGTCGCCTTGGTTCTGGCCGGAGTCTGGACCGGGACGAAGCATCAGTCGCTTTCCGCCGTGGAGGAAATGAACGCGAGTATGCGCGCTCAAATCGATGCCGTTGGATCGACGGATACTGTTGCCACCACCACCTGAAAATTCTGAAGATTTGATGGCCACCGCGGTGACTGGCTGGGCCAGGGAAAGCCCGCTTGCTGCTTTCGATTGGATTCAAAATCATGGCGGACAGTTTCCTGAAAAGACAACCCTGACCTTAAAGCGTGGGGTGGTTTACGGTGTGGCGGCCAGGGATCCGAAACTTGCCTTTGATCTTCTGCGCAAATCAGGCATCGAGGACACGAGGGCAATTGCCGGGGGTATTCTGGCTTACCCCGGAACTCCCGAGACGAGAACTGCGGCCCTTGCAGCTTATCGCGAGTATTTCGCCGAACTTGAGGATGTGAATGCCCGCAAATATGCCGGACTTGAACCTTGCCTCGTCCGGCCGCAACACGGACTCATTTGCCCCTCGGTCATTTGGCCCCTTGACAACTCATATTTAATATCTTAAATATTTTTTATGGCCACCGCGAAATTGGAAGTGTTTGAGTTGGAAACCGTGGAACTCGCAGCCTTTGCTAGGGCGCTCTCCCACCCGGCGAGGATTGAAATATTGAAAATTCTCGCAAAATCCGAGGAACTCGCCTGCATGGCGATTGTGCGGAATTTGCCGCTGTCCCAGCCCGCCTG
>JBIPMR010000204.1:0-6294 GCA_044369025.1 Luteolibacter sp. | reverse complement strand
AAGTTCAAAAACACCCGGCTTCCTGCGAAGGAAGCCGGGTGTTTCTTTTGTGGAATCAGGACGCCCCGCCCCATTATCTAACCGACTTTCCGTCCAGGCGCAGCGAAGTCATCCGCCAGTCGTGCGCCGGCACCGCAATCGGACGTTGGATGCGCTCGATGAACCGGGCCGGCCAGACCGATCCGTCCGCAGCCTCCCAATGTTCCGAGAACACCACGTCGACGTCCGCGCCACGGGTGGAATCCATGCCATTGAGGGTGAATTGAAATCGCCTCAAGAGCCCGCTGGTTTTGCCGATCCAGGCGATGAAGTGATCTTCGGGAGAACGGCCAATCCCCGGCGCAAGTCGGCCGGCCACCAGTTGGCACGGCTCCCCATCGAGTGAACGCCCGTCCAGCAGACGCAGGTCTTTCCCATTTTCCGCCAGCCACGAGCTGCCGAACAGAAACACCGTGTAGGCATCCGCAACCAGCGCCGCGGCATCCGCGACCTCACGATCCGTCGAACGCACGCCATTGAATTTCACCTCGCTCTTCGGCCGCTGCCGCAGCACCTCCTTGTTTCCCAGCGGGCCCGTGTGAACCTGGCGCACCTTGGCCAGACGTGGCTGATAGATCTCCACCGAACCCTTGCGAAAACCCGGATCGGTGATCACCGGTTGGACCTTGGTCGCGATCGTGCTCCACTCGCCGTCAAAGGAAACTTCGACCGTCCGGTAGTTCGCCCAGGCATTCCCGTGCGCCCGCGCCGAGCTCCGGATCACGTCGGAAGCGGCCGCGGAATCCCCCTTCCCCGCATCAGGTCCGGGAACCGGCAGGCTCGAACAGGAAACGATCAGCAAACAGGTGGCAACGGCAAGCCAGGGGAGTTTCATCCGGTAACAAAGTGTGGAACCGGATCCTGTCAAGGGCCCAACCGCACGTCAGCGGAACTGGTTCTGCGAAGCCTGATAGATATAGCCGGCGGCCGCGAGTTTCCCGACCAGTTCGTGCTCCACGAGGTGATGGGTTTTCACCAAATCCTCCAGCGACTCACAGTGGTTGCGCAATTCGGTATTGACCAGCCCGATCAACAGATGAGGATCCATTGTGAGGTAGTGCGAAAGATTCATGGCCGCGGATTCTGCCGACCCGACGCCCGGCGGGCAAGCCAAACGCCGCGCGCCCGTTTCAAGATCTTCTTTGTTAGCGGAGTCACCCCCACCGCCGGGTATGCAAACTGGTCAACTTCCAGGCATTATCCAATGACGCAAGCTAAAGTTATCATCATGAAACTTTTCAGTGCATGAAATCATTCCGGCCCTTTTTTGAATTGCAGGCGTTTTCTCGCCTAGAACAACAACCCAACAACAAACCATACCCCAAATGAAAAAATCGCTCATCCTCGCTGCCGCATTCGCGTTTGCAGCCACCACCCCCGCGGTCTTCGCCGAAGAAGCCAAGGCCGCCGTCGCCGCCAAACAGGACATCGTCGAAATCGCAGCCGCGGCTGACGACTTCAGCACCCTGGTGGCTGCCGTCAAAGCCGCCGGCCTGGTCGATACCCTCAAGGGCAAGGGACCGTTCACGGTTTTCGCGCCGACCAATGCCGCCTTCGCCGCCTTGCCAGCAGGGACCCTCGACGACCTGCTCAAGCCGGAAAACAAAGCCAAGCTCACCGCCATCCTCACCTACCATGTGGTGGGTGCCAAGGTCATGGCTGCTGATGTGAAAGCCGGTGAAGTCGCCACCGTCCAAGGAAGCAAAGCCACGATCAAAGTGGAAGACGGCACCGTCACCATCGATGGTGCCAAGGTCGTCAAAACCGACATCGTCGCCAGCAACGGCGTGATCCACGTCATCGACAAAGTCATCCTTCCAAAAGAATAGTCCGCCCGGCGGCTCCTGGCCGCCAAGTCACGAAGGCCGGAAACCTCGAACTCCGACCGCCACCAGATTTCAGGAATTCTTCTGAGCCAACCTGGGGAGCGGATCGCGAAGCCCGGGTCTCCGGCCTTTTTGCGCTCGTTTTTTGGAAAAAATCATGGGTTTCCCGCTGATTTGCCGCTAGAACCGTCCGAACCCTTTCGTTCTTAAGCCATGCCACGCGTCACCATCACCGTTCCCGATAAAAATGCCCAACCCTACCGGTTCCAGCTCGACCGCCAGGTTGTCACCTTGGGCCGGGGCAGCGAGAACGACATTCCCATCGAGTGCGGATCGGTCTCGGTCAATCACGCCGAAATGCGCCGGATCGAAGGTGGCTACGAGCTCATCGACGTCGGCTCCACCAACGGGATCAAACTCGACGGCGTCCGCCAGCAAGTGGTCCCGCTGCGCAGCGGGGCGACCGTGAAACTGGGCGATGTCGCCTTTGATTTCCTGCTCACCGATGAAGAACGCGAGGCGCTGGCCCGCGAAAAAACTCCGGAGGATTCGCCGCTGCTGCGGGAATTCGAAGACAACCCGCAGGAGCGCATCGCCAAGCAACGCGCGCAGCACACCGCGCCCCCTTCCAAAGGACTGGATCTGGCAGGCGTCCTGATGTTTCTCATTCTTGCCGCGGCGGCATTCTTCGCCGGCCTCGCCGTGCGCCATCAAAAGGACACCGGCACCTCGCTGATCCAAGCGATGCAAGCCAATTTCGCAGTCCGCAAAACCATGGCCGCGCCGAAACCCGCGGCGGAAATGGACACCAAGGCACCTGCCGCCGCAGCACCCGCTGCCGCCGAGTGACCGGCGCGCCTGGCTACTTGACCGCGAGTTCCTCCAGGTAATCCAGCAGGCTCGCAAATTCCCTGACGGTGAGGCCGCTCACCAGACCCGGCGGCATCAGCGAATTCGGCAGCTTGTCACGCTTGGCGATGTCAGCGGGCCTGAGTTCGAACTCCTGGGCGGCGATGTTGCGGATTTTCACCAACTCCGGGCTTTCGAAGGTCACGAATCCCATCTGCGCGGTGCCATCCTTCATCGTGAAAACTTCGGTCGCGAATCCTTGGGCGATGGTTTTTCCCGGATCGATGATGCTTTCAGCCAAAACCCCGCGCGTGTAAGTCTGCGCGATGGTGCCCAGATAGGGCCCCTTCTGCGGTTCATCCAGAGTGGCGGCATGGCAGGAAACACAACTCTGGCGGGTGAACAACTGCTTTCCAAGGCCCGCATCGCCGCGGGTTTGGCTCACGGCGGCGATGACTTCTTCGGGCTTGAGGGTGCTCACCAGCGGCGTTTTGTCCTCGCCCTTTTTCCCCAGTTTGAGGGTTTTGGCGGTATCGGCGGCGGCCTTCGCGACCTCCGCATCCGGATCACCCGCCGCCACCAACACCCTGTCGTTGAAGCCTTGGAAACCGGTGGCCTGGATCGCCCTGAGAATCTGCACCCGCCGCTTCGGATTCTCCCAACCATGATCGAGCGCCTTGCCCGCCTGCTCCCGCGACTCCGGGCTGCCCTGCTTGCGGGCGCTGAGCGCCAGCAGCGCCCCGTCCGCCCACCCGGACTCCGCGCCCTTCATTCCAGCCGCCAGATTCTCTAACATCTGATGGTGGTTCTCCAGCTTCGGCGCGTCCAGGAACGCCTTCAAAGCGGTCCCCAGCTCGCGCCCCGCGTTTTTCAAGGATGCCAGACGATCCAGCGCGGCGATCGACGCCGTCACCGCCTCGGCCGAATCCATCTTCCCGAGAACCGCCACCACCTTGGCCAGCGTGTCAGCCGACAACTCACTCTCCGCCGCCCTGACGAGAACGGTTAGACCCGCCGCCGGAATGGTGTCCGCAGACGCAAGTTGCTCTACCAGATCCGGGAGCAATGCGGGGTCGTTCTCCGCCAGGACCAACAAGCGGCCCAGCGTTTCATTGAACTCAATCCGGTTGCGCCGCAGTTCGCGCGCCAATGCCGGGGTGTCCTTGGGGGTCGATTTTTCCAACTCCGCCTTGAGGGCCGCGGCGATCTTCGGCGTCTCGCTCCACGGCTCCGGCTGATAGTAAGGCCCCCGCGTGTCGGGCCGCGTGCCCCACGAATCGCCCTTCCACGCGCCTTCGTGGAAATGCAGCCGGCAGAGCGCCGCCACCAGATCCTGCCGCCCCTCCGAAGCCGGGGTTTTCGCCAGCCGCTCCAGAATGCCATCGACCACCGCCGCCTGATGCATCCGCATCAACGCCCGCAACGCGCCGGTTCTTTGCGCCCGCGTCGAACCGGCATCATCGACCACCGCAAAACACGCCTCCGGGGTTTTCAGCAGCGCGAGACCCTGAAACGCCGTATGCGCCACCACCGGATCCGCATCACCCAACAGACCGGCGATTCCCGTTGCCTGCTTTTTCATGTTCTGCCGGGTGGCACCCACCACAGCCTCTAACCGGGTCCGGGCATCGGTGCTGTTGAAACCGGCGGCATAAAGATCTTCCGGCGCGGTGGTCAGCTCCTTGCCGAATCCATCCAAACCCGCGTCGCCCAAGGCCCGCAGCACGAATCGCCCGAGCTTTTCATCCGCAGCGAGCGGCCGCACCGCAGCGATGATCGCAGCCGCTCCCTCGCGCTTCGTCGCGCGCTGGGTGAGCGCGTAAAGCGCCGCCACCCGGGCCGGCAATGGCTTCCCGGAATTTCCCGCCAGCTCTAGCAGCCCGTCCTTCATGCCAGCATTGCCCGCGCGGCGCAACAAGGCGCGCTGCGCTTCCAACACCCGCACCTGGCTCGGCGATTCCAACAAACGAATCAACTCCGCATCCCCGGCCTTCTCGAAATCCGGCAGCGGCTCGGGCGTGTAGCCTTTCGGCGAAACCCTGACGATGTAACCCACGTCCGGGCCGTCCCATTTGAAAGTCGCACCCTTCCAGCTTGCCTGATAGATCCCGCTCATCCCGTCGACGTCCGCATCCGTCGGACGGGTCATCCGGATGAGCGCCTGGGGCTTGGTGGTCTCCTCGAAAGTCGCGCCCTTGGCCTGCACCGAATGATGCCACAGCGCGCCCGTCCCCCAGTCGCAGGTCAGCGGCGCGTCGTTCCATGCCGCGGCGAAACCGGGCTCTGATAGATAAACCGAGCCGCAGCCGGAACCCCCGCCGTAGTCCGCCAGCGGCTGCACGATCTCATCGCCGAAGTTGATGTACATTCGCGGATAACCATGGTCTTCCAGGCCGGTGAAATGGTGGAGACGGGTGTCCCAACCGCCGCCGTCATTGGTGTTGTCCCGCGCGAAGAGGTCGAGCAGCGGGCTGATCGGCGTGCCCAGGATGTTGCGGGTGCCGGTGCTGAAAATTTCCAGGTTCGAGCCGTCGGGACGGCAGCGGATCACCCCGCCATTGCGATGTTGCAGCCGCTTGCCATCGCTGCCCACCGCATCGGTGAAGCCGAAATCACCGCCGGCAATGTAGAGCCAGCCATCGATGCCTAGACTCAGGCCGTTGGTCGTGTGATCGGCCGGCCGGTCTTTGAAACCGAAGGCGATCCCCCGGATCAGGGTTTTGCGCTCATCGACCACACCGTCCCGGTTGGAGTCGATGAAGACACTCACCTCCGGAGGATGGACGACGTAAAGGCGGTCATGATCCCAAACCAGGCCACGCGGCGAATCGAGATCCTTGACGAATTCCGTGGTTTGATCCGCGCGGCCGTCCTTGTCGGAATCGCGCAGGCGGATGATCCGTCCGCGGCCCGGATCACGGCCGAGCGAGCCATTCCCGTCCGAGGAAACATAGACATCCCCACCGGGCGACGCCGCGACATACACCGGGTAATTCGCCGCGGCCGAATTGGCAAACAGACTGACATCGAAACCCTCCGGCACTTTGACATCCTGGAGGATTTTCGCCTCGTCAGCGGGGCTCAACTTTTCGATCCGTGGCGGGACATTCCCGGATTTCGCGAGGTTTTTGACGGTTGAATCCTGCGGTTCCGGCGCGGCGTTGGACGGCACAAAACCGAGGAAAAACAAAACAATGATGGGACGCATGATTCGTGGGATGGAAGGCGGTTGGAGGATTTGAAAATCAAAAAAGCGTCCGCACCCTACGGAAGGAAAAAGCGGTTTCATTCAGCGATCCGTGAAGCCACTGCCCGCTGATACGCTTCATTTCTGGCACTGCGGGCACCAATACGTCGAGCGCTGGCCCATCACCGCCTGGCGGACCGGCGTGCCACATACCCGGCACGGCTCGCCTTTTCTTTCGTAAACGAACAGCCGCTGTTTGAAATAACCCGGCTTGCCATCGGAGTTTAAAAAGTCCCGCAAGGTGGTGCCACCCTCTTCGATCGATTCCGTCAACACCTGCCGGATCGACATCACCAGCTTCTCCAACCGCGGCTTGGTGAGCTGGTTCGCGGC
>JBIPMR010000203.1:0-6324 GCA_044369025.1 Luteolibacter sp. | reverse complement strand
TAACGGCGAATTCAGCGCCGCTTCATCACACCATATACGTGCGCCTAGCTACCCTCCTCCCTAAAACGCGAAGCTGAAAACCTACGTTTTCTCCCTCGTGGCGGACTCGCCTTGTAATCAAGGATTTACTGATCCCGCCGAATAGAGGCACCATAGCGCTACCACTCTCAGAAAAACAGCGCTAGAAAGTTAGATCCTCAGACTCCTAAGACATTGATCTTTAAACGATACCGCTGGCCGGACTCGAACCGGCACGGGATTGCTCCCAACAGATTTTAAGTCTGCGATGTCTACCATTCCATCACAGCGGCTTTTTCGTCACGGCAACCTGACTGCCGTGGCCGGGAGTAAGACCGATCCGTCGGGCGGCGTCTAGCTTTGGCTTGCGGTGGGCGAAAATTTCCGGATCAGGCGAGCCAGTCGCCGTGAGCGAGGCGCTGGGCTTCTTCGACGGCGCCGAGCCATTCCCAGACCCAGGCGGTGAGGGTTTCGCCGTCGGCGCGGGTGACGGTGGTTTGGACGCGGCGGTATTCGCTGTCCTGGGTCTCGCCGGCGGAGACGCCTTCGAAGGCGTCGAGGTTGCCTAACATTTCAGGATCGACCGAGTAAACCTCGCCGACGATGTCGTCGCCCGCGTCATCGAGCACGAGGCCGGGATACCAGGAAATCCGATAGAGTTTGCCGCAGATCCGGCCGTCGGTGACCGGTTCCGCGCCGTCCATGCGGAAGTGGTTGGAGCCGCCGCGGCGCAGCGTGCCGTAAACGAAGACGAGTTCGCGGGGGGCGGACATGGGCGGTTATTTGTCGGAGCGGTGGCCGAGTTCGTTGTCGAGCATCTGCTTGAGATCGTCGATGCCCTCGCCCTGGTCGGCGGAGATCGGGATGATGTCGATCTTGGGGAAACGGTCGCGGAAGATCGCGAGGTTTTCGGCCGCGCCTTCGAGGTCCATTTTGTTGGCGATGATCTTCCACGGGAAGCGGGCGAGTTCGTCGTCGTATTCCTTGATTTCGCGGCGGAGGATTTCGAGGTCGGAAATCGGGTCGCGGCCTTCGCTGCCGGCCATGTCGATGACGAACAGCAGGACGCGGCAACGGGTGATGTGGCGGAGGAATTCGTGACCGAGGCCGCGGTTTTCATGGGCGCCTTCGATGAGCCCGGGGATGTCGGCGATGGTGCAGCGGCGGAAGCCGGGGAACTCGACGACGCCGACGACCGGCTGGAGGGTGGTGAAGGGATAGGAGGCGACTTTCGGTTTGGCGGCGGAAAGTTTCCCGAGCAGGGTGGATTTCCCGGCGTTGGGGAATCCGACGAGTCCGGCATCGGCGATGCGGCGGAGTTCGAGATAGAAGACCGCCTGGTCGCCGGGGGTGCCGAGGGTGTGCTCGACCGGGGTGCGGTTGGTGGCGGTTTTGAAATTCCAGTTGCCTTGGCCGGGTTCGCCGCCTTTGCAGAGCAGGAATTCCTGGCCGTTTTCGGTGAGGTCGGCGATCGGTTCGAGGTCGATGCCTTCGTCGCCGCGTTCGTATTCGACGGCTTCCTGGACGGTCACTGCGTTGCTGCGGTAAACGACGGTGCCGGGAGGGACTTTGCCGATGACGCGCTTGCCGCTCTTCCCGGTTTTGCGGCCGCCCGCGCCGTTTTTGCCGTCCTCGGCGATGAGTTTCGGGTCGTAGTGGTAGGCACGGAGATTGTCCACGGAGGGATCCACCACCAGCACGATATCGCCGCCGCCGCCGCCGTCGCCGCCATCAGGGCCGCCGCGGGGGACAAATTTTTCCCGGCGCCAGGAAACCACGCCGTTTCCGCCGTCGCCCGCTTTGCCGAAAATCCGTATGTGGTCGATAAACATGGGCGCACCCTTGCCACCACCGACCCGGCTGGTCAACGGCAATGCTGCGCGCGCAGGTGAATAGCTGCGGGATTTCCGCCCGATTTTCCTTCCGGGATCGGCGGGATGTGTTTCACTCCGGCCATGAAATCGCTCGCCGCCGCCCTTACGCTGATGCTGTGCCTCGCGCTGTCCCCCACCCTGCTTGCGAGTGGAAAGAAGGAAGGCAAGGCCACCGTTTCGTTCCACATGGAGACGGAGGCGACCGACAATCCGAAGATGATTTTCCCGCAATTGGCGAACGGTCAGACGCGGTATTTCCGGCGGATGCCGGAAATCATGACCAGCGATATGGTCTCGTTCAGCCCGTTTCCCTCGGAGTTTGGCGAGGATTACGGGATTGTTTTCAAACTCAAGGGCCACTCCACCAACCGGCTGGCGGCCATCACCAATGCGAGCTCGGGCAAATGGCTGATTTCCCAAGTGAACGGCCGGGTGGTCGACGGGGTGATGATCGACAAGCAGGTCAACGACGGCTTCATCGTGATCTGGAAAGGCGTGACGCTGGCCGACATCGCGCTGTTCGACGCGACTCTGCCGCGCCTCGGTGAAGAGGGTAAGAAAAAGAAAAAATAGTCGCCACTGCCCATGATTCGAATCCTTGCGTGCATCCTCGCACTGGCCGCCTCCGGGCTGGCCGGCCCCATCGACCTCCGCTTGCCCACGGAGAACCAACACCTTTTCAGCGGCGAGCCCGAGCGCTTCTACATGTATGTGGACCGCACCTTCGAAGGTGAAGTGAGCAAACCGTGGGAAGCGGGATCCTTCGGCTTTGTCCGCACCGCCGTGCGCCTCGGCGATCAGGTGATTCTGACCAAATTCCACGAGGGCATCGACATTTCACCGATCAAACGCGACCAGGCGGGAAATCCGCTGGACCTCGTTTCCAGCATCGCGGACGGCCGCGTCGTCCATGTCAGCCCGCTGGCGGGTCGCAGCAACTACGGCAAATACATCGTCGTCGAACACCCGTGGGAGGACTCGCTGATCTATTCGCTCTACGCCCACCTTGCGCAAATCACCTGCGTGCCCGGCGATCCGGTGAAGGCGGGTTCGGTGCTTGGCCGGATGGGCTACACCGGGGTCGGCCTCAACCGCACCCGCGCCCATCTGCATTTGGAACTCACCATGATGATGAGCACCCGCTACGAGGATTGGGCGAAATCCTGCGGCATGGGCGTGAACTATCAGGGGTTGTTCAACGGCATGAATCTAACCGGCTCGGACGTGGCGCGCTTTTTCCTCGAACACAAGGCCAAGCCGGAGCTCCAGTTCAGCCAATTCGTCACCAACACGCCGGTGCATTTCAAGGTCACCGTGCCGCTCGCCGGAACACCGGATTTCGTCAAGCGCCACCCGTGGATCCGCATGCCGGGCAGCGAAAACCCGACCTCCTGGGAAATCAGCTTCAGCGCGACCGGCATGCCTGTCGCCTTCACCCCGAGCCAGCGTGAAATCGCCGTGCCGGCGGTGACCGCAGTGCGCCCATCCGAGATTCCGCACCGCTACCTCACCCGCGGCCTGATCACCGGCGAGGGCAACCGCGCGACGCTCACCAACGGCGGCAAAAACCTGGTCGCCCTGCTCACCGAGGATTTCCCCATCAGTAAATAACCATGTCCAACGTCATCCTCGAAAAAATCGCCAGCCTCGGCCTCACCCTGCCCGCCGTCCCCGCTCCCGTCGCCGCCTATGTGAACTGCGTGCGCAGCGGCAACCTGCTTTTTCTATCAGGCGGACTGCCGATCGATGGCGACAAGAAGGTGATCGGCAAGGTGCCCACCGATGTCTCGATCGATGAGGCCAGGGAAGGCGCCCGCATGATCGTCCTCAACCGTCTCGCCGTCATTCAGGACGAAATCGGCTCGCTGGACCGGGTGAAACAAATCGTCGCGCTGACCGGTTTTGTGAATTCCGAACCGGACTTCTACGGCCATCCGCAGGTGATGAATGGCGCGTCCGAGTTGTTGGTCGAAATCTTCGGCGACAAGGGCAAGCATTCGCGCACCGCCCTCGGTGCCGCCGCGTTGCCGTTGAATGTCGCGGTCGAGATCAATCTGATCGTCGAGGTCGAAGATCTGTGATGAGCGAGCCTCCCGCCCATTCGAAACCGCTTGTGATGACGCCCCACCAGGCGCTCAAGCAGTATTTCGGATTCAACGGATTTCTCGAAGGCCAGGAGGAGGTGATCCAGGAAATCACCTCCGGCCGCGACGGCCTGGTGGTGATGCCGACCGGCGGTGGCAAGTCGCTGTGTTTCCAAATCCCCGCGCTCTGCTTCGGCGGGGTGACGCTGGTGATTTCCCCGCTGATCGCGTTGATGAAGGATCAGGTGGATGCGCTGGTCGCCCGCGGCATCGCGGCGACGGTGATCAACTCGACGCTCTCGTGGCCGGAGCAAAAAGAACGGCTCGACGGGATGCGCGCCGGGAAGTGGAAACTCGTTTACGTCGCGCCGGAACGCTTCCGCGCGGAGAGTTTCCTCAACGCCCTGTCTGGCATCGAGATCTCGCTGTTCGCCGTCGATGAGGCGCACTGCCTCAGCCAGTGGGGCCACGATTTCCGCCCGGACTACCTGCGGTTAGGCAAGTCGCTGGAAAAAATCGGCCGGCCGCAATGTGTCGCCCTAACCGCCACCGCCACGCCGATCGTGCGCGACGACATTTCCAAGGTGCTCGACCTGCGCAGCCCCTTTGAGCGGGTCAGCGGGTTTTCCCGGCCCAATCTATCGCTAACCATTTCCGCGATCGACAAGGCCGCGCAGAAGGACGAGCGCATGAAGGCGGTGATCGCCGCGCACAAGACCGGCATCGTCTACTGCGCGACGCGGAAAAAAGTCGATTCCGTGTCCGAAACGCTCGCCAGCTGGGGCATCAAATGCGTCGCCTATCATGGCGGCATGGGCGAGCAGGAACGCACCCGCGCCCAGGAGGTTTTCATCACCCGCAAGGCGGACGTCGCCGTCGCCACCAACGCCTTCGGCATGGGCATCGACCGTTCGGACGTGCGGTTCGTGATTCATTATGAAATCCCCGGCAGCGTGGAGGCCTACTATCAGGAAGCGGGCCGCGCCGGCCGCGATGGCGAGGCCGCCGTCTGTGAGTTGTTGTTCAACTACGCCGACACGCGGACCCAGGAGTTTTTCATCGATGGCGCGAACCCGAACGCCACCGTCATCCGTTCGATCTATCAGTATCTGCTCAACGACGCCGACCGCGACTACGAGGTCCACCGCACGCTCGACGAAATCGCCGAGGGCGCGGATGTGAAAAACTCGATGTCGGTCGGCAGCGCGCTGTCGGTGCTGGCGCGCGCCGGTTACATCGAGCGCTTCGATGTGCCGAAGCGGCGGATGCGCGGCACCCGCCTGCTCAAGCCGGAGATCCTCACCAGCCAGGTCAAACTGGATGAAAACGCGATCGAGGAAAAAGACCGCCGCGACCGCGAGAAACTCAAGGCGATGGTGGAGATGTGCTACTCGCGGGTGTGCCGGCAGAAGTGGATTCTGATGTATTTCGGCGAGGAGGATGCGGGCGTTTGCGGGAATTGCGATGTTTGTCGCGATGACGGCTCCGGCGAGTCGCGCGCACCGACCCCCGAGGAGGAAATCACCGTGCGCAAGGCGCTCAGCGGCGTCGCCCGGATGTCACGCCGCACCGCCGCCGGCTGGGAAGCGCGCTTCGGCCGCGGGCGGATCGTGCAGATGTTAGCCGGCAGCAAATCCCAGGAAATCATCAGCGCCCGGCTCGACACACTCACCACCTACGGCATCCTGCGGGAAAAGGGCCCCGGCTATCTCAACGGCCTGATGCGCTCTCTGGCAGACGCCGGCCTGGTGCAAACCGTGACCGGAGAATTCCCGCTGATGACGCTCACCGCGCTGGGCGAGCGGGTGATGCGCGGCGAGGCGAAGTTTCAACTCATCTGGCCGGATCCCGAGGCCGGAAAAAAGGAGACCGCGCTCAAGGACCACGGCCTCGACGCCCAGCTCTACTCGATGCTGCGCGATCACCGCGCCCGCATCGCCAAGCGCGAGGACGTGCCGCCCTACGTGATTTTCAACAACAAGACTCTCGAAGCGATGGCCCGCTATCAGCCGGTCAACACCGAGGAGGCGCTCCACATCCCCGGCATCGGCGCGGCGAAGATCCAGCGCTACGCCGAGCCGTTCCTGGAAATGATCCGGGTTTGGAAAAAATCGCGGCGCGTCTAGAATTTCAAACTTCCCCCATCGGAGGTTCGCCATTTTACTTCGCGCATGCCCGCAAAAATCATTCTCAAACCGCAGGTCGGCCTTGGCGTCGTCCCCACTCATATCAAGTTCGTCGGTGGCATCGTGCCGGATGAGAACGGCCGGTTTCCGCGCGATGAAACCGGCGTATTGCGGGTGGTTTCCGGGATGCAGGAGCTGATCGCGGCCTCGCCGGTGAAAATG
>JBIPMR010000911.1:0-6344 GCA_044369025.1 Luteolibacter sp. | reverse complement strand
GCGGTTGGCAGACCACAGCTTGCCAGGACGCAAACGTCGACATCACGCCAGCACTCCGCTTATGGAACTGATGCACGTAAAATATCGAGTGCCAGCATGAACACACACACCCCTCCGAAGGCGCCAACGTGCCATGCATGGCTTGAAAGGTGCCCACACGCCATGCTTGCAAGCAGCACTGCACATGCCGTGGCCGCCGCACCTATAGGTCATGCAACAACGCCGCACAACGCCAAGGACTGCCGTAATCGCCATCATCAGGCGCTGACTCCTCCTCATCCCCTTCTCCCAACTCCTCCTCTCCCTCCTCCCCTTCGCCATAATTCTCAGACTCATGCTCGGACTTCACAATGTCAGCGGGCGCGGCGCAGCTGCCCACAGAACCGTCAGCGGGCACGGCACCGCTGCCAACAGCGGGCACGGTGCCGATGCCAGCAGAGCCACTGCCAACGCAAACCTGACCAAGATGCACGCGATGCGGTGAACCTCCTGACCAAGATGCCAGCGAACCCGGTGTATACAGCCAAACCACACCGAAAACATTCACAGCTTGTGGTGCTGCTGTACACACCGGGTTCGCGTGATTGCGAGGCACCGTGGGTCAGGAGGTTCACCGCATCGCTTGCAAACCCGGCAAGGTGCTCGCCAGGCACGCCAATTAACAACGGTGCTCAACAGCTGACCAGTCCCGGACTGTGTCGTGCTCAAAGTGAACCGCCAGTAAAGTACGTTAAGAGGATGAGTTTTGCCTCTGTTCAGCCCCCCAGAAATACGTGACCGTTAGGCGGGTCCCGGGCAGTCGCCCGAGTTTACCGCGGAGCCAGAGAGTCCGGCCATCCCCGCAGCTAGTTACGGGGACGAGAGGAATCGCTGTCTGCATGGTGCCACGGACAATTGACCGGGACCCGCCTGAAAGTACACGTATTTATGGAGGGAACGGTTCGCCTTTGAGCCGGAGGCCTGGTCGCGAGGTTGCCCACAACGCGTCGAGCAGATCACCAGGCCTACTGCACCACAACACGTCGAGCGGATCAACAGGCGGACAGGCCTTCGAGGTATGGCTCGCCACTCAATCCATGCACTCCATTCACTGATTATTGGCCCTATCCAACTTGCTGGGGAGTTATTTAACTTGTTGGGGAGATCTACGAATTCCGTGGCTGTTGCCGGAACAACCCTGAAAATCAAAAACACCCCCAACAAGTTGCAGAGGGCCAAGAATCAATGAATGGAGTGCATGGATTGAATAGGGAGCCATACCTTGGGTGTCGCTTGCTTCGTGCGATTCTTCTGCGACTTCCACATTTTCCAATAACCCGGAGACCGTTTTGGCGCCATGGCGCATCTATAGAGGTAAGGTGGATGCCGCGGCTTGAGACCTAGAAGTGTTCCGTGCAAGCAAAAACACTTGCAAACGGGATACTGTGCGAACGCAAGCACTTGCAAAGGAATGGTCTGCAAGCGCGTCGTATACGACCATCGTCCCGTTGCAAGTGCTTGCGTTCGCACGGTATCCCGCATGCAAGTGCTGGTGCCTTCACACCGTCCCTTTGCAAGCGCTTGCGCTTGCGAGCATCTGAGCAGCTGCGCTCACATGAGCACATGAGATCTACCGGCTCAGATGACGAAGTACGCTGCCCAGATCAGCATCCGCCCAGCCCGGGTTGTCGAGGACATTCGTGTTCATAATGGTGCCGAGCAGCACAGCATCTTCAATGTTCTCACCTCGAGCGAACTCGTCAACCTTGACCGACAAGGCCGCGAAGTTGGTCTTGAGACTGCCATCAAATCGTCGGTATAAAGAGGCGACAGCAGTACCGAGATGAGGCGGATAGTGCTGCGACTGCTTGACCTTCGCACCGCCACGATAAGAACCTTGACGGTTGAAAACCCCACCAATGCTGGATTCCACGGCGGATGCCCTGCACACCTTTGCGAGCCTTGAGACACTAGTTCGCATTCATAGGTGAGAGGAGGTCCACCAGGTATCCAACGAAGGCGGTGCTTTTGGAACCATGAACCTGTCCCGTCTCGTTTGATACCACGGTTCACCAGTGTCTTCAACGACTTCGTAGCGGCATCGGGCAACTTCTCGTCACTCAGACGCCCGATCCAATTTCTGTTACTCCACAGCCAAGTCGGTTTGGCAGATGCTGCGCCGAAGTCCTGTTGCCGGAACATGTGCTTGTACACCGTGCCCTTGGAGATGATATGCTGCATCCTGGGATGGGCCATGAGTAGGCTTCCAGCCGGCTGCTCAATCACCCACCAAGAGCCAAGAGCATCCAACACTTGCAGCAATGCGGCCAAGCGCGCTGCCATCAAATTGCCGTCTCGAACAGAAGCATACTGGATGTGACCGAGTGGTTTCCATCTCCGCCGACCAGACGTGTATCGGTTCAACCCGATCCATGTTGAGCAGACAATGCCAGCCCACGAACCGCCGCCGCCTTCAAGTGCCAATGCAAGCAGCATCGCGTAGGCGAAGCCCTCGCTCGTCAAGAAGTTCTCGTGGAGGTCGTCGTCAGCTATATCATAAGGGATCCCAAGCCTGCCGTCATCCCACATTCCGTGGGTGATAGCCCGTTTTCCGGCGAAGAGCTCAATGAAGCCCAACGGCTTGATCGGCACGGTCGAGAGGAGCACCTTCAAAGCGATCTGCCCAATTATCAGCGGCACGCCGTACATGGTCAAGGCCCACAGAACGAAGCGAAGTCGTCCACTGAGCGGCGGGCTCCAAGGACGCGGGATGCGCTCTGATCGAGCGATATCATGTCTCACAGCATGACACTCCTGTCCGGCAGCTTCGCCGACGTTCGACAGCTTCCGCCGCAAGGGCGGCCACTTGCAAGTGGCCGCCATGTACTGCTTTGGTGGCATGTGCAGCTTTGGAGCAGCTCTGTGGGAGCCAAAAGACCCTCAGCACTACAATGAGCCATCCAGCTTGATCAGGCTCGTATCACACCTGAATTGCCCAACAAATCAGCCGCGGAGACCACATCTAATTTTATTTTTCAGCACAAACCCCACGGGGCCCGGTCAAGCTGCAGCTTAGTGTTAGACGAGCCTGGTCAAATTGGGGAGCCTATAGGTCTAGGGGTCTTTGCTGGATGGTGCGACAGACCACCGGCCACGCTTGCGCAACCAAAATGGCTACGGATCAGCAAACTTGATATCTAGGTCCGACAATTTATGGATGAATGTTCGGCCGGTTTTCGGCGCCATCCCTCTAAAACGACAGACCAAAGAACCCGGTAGACCAATGCTGAGGCTCGCACCACTGACGGCCAGATCTGACCAAGCTTGTGAACCGGAACCATCCACATCGACCCGGACACATCGACTTTAGGTTTCGGTCAACAGAAAAACGGCAACAGAAACCCAACAATGCGAAACGTAAGCGGAACGGAAACAACAGGAAAACCACCAAAGAACCCGAAACGACCGTTCACGAACGGATCTAATATTTTTCTGTATCACCGACCCCTGTTGGTCTAGCCTGGAAAGCGCGGACTATGCCGAGGTTATCTACCTACTACAGGTCCACGAAGGAAAAGCGCAGATCCACGAGGGAAAAGCGCAGGTCTAGCTGGGAAAGCGCGGATTTTGCCGAGGTTATCGACCTACAGATACACGAAGGAAAAGCGCAGATCCACGAGGGAAAAGCGCAGATCTAGCTGGGAAAGCGCAGATTTTGCCGAGGTTATCGACCTACACCTCCCCGGATTTTGCCATCGGCTATATATAAGCTTAGGGCCAAAACGAGCACCAGCGAGCACGAAGTGCCTGGCATGCCAAGGAATTTCTCCCTGCAGAAGCCCAAGGAGAAAACCTGTAGCAACGAGAAGCCAAGGTACCTGACAGCGAACAGCGGCCAAAGTGCTTGGCAATTGTGGCCCTCAAGCCGGCCCTCAATCCGGCCCGCGATCCCGACCCTGAATCCGTTCGAAAAGCCGGCCTTAAATCCGGCCCCAAAGCCGGCCCTCAATCCGGCCCGCGATCCCGACCCTGAATCCGTTCGAAAAGCCGGCCCGAAATCCGGCCCTCAATCCGGTCTTCAAATCCGCCGCACACCCCGTGGGGTAAGCAGAGCGTGTGGGACCATGTATACCAACATGGAACACTGCCCAAATCATAATTTTGAGGTGCTGTTTGCATGTTTCGGCCCCGGCTAATAAACCGCGGCCGCTGACAAGGCCTGGGGTTGACGGGACCTAACAAAGACAATGCAAAACAAACACCAGGCACCTGGCACCAGGCACCAGGAACCAGCCCCAGGCACCACAGCCACAAGACCCCAAAGTAGCGACACACAGGTGGCCACCAGCACCAGACACCAGCACCAGGCACCAGGCACCAGCAACAAACACCTGCACAAGCACCAGCACCAGCAGCAGAAGAAGGTGAACGGCGGTACTCGCGCAGCGTTTCGAATCACATGCATGTCCGGAGCCTAGACTGCAACTGCGATCTCGTTTTTGGACCCCGTCGCGCACGCCCCCGTGCACGCCCCATGCCGCCTTCAAGAAAAGGCCTCATGGTGCACGGTTGCACCATGGTCTGCACGGCTGCACCATGGTCTGCGCAACACAGAAGGATTGTGTTCAATCGATATATCGAATAATTGGCTGCGCAGACCGCTAACACAGCCGGACAACTGAGATAACACACAACATGGCCGCACAAAATCGTGGACGAGGCTCCTGAGGCCCACAATCGCTGACGCTATATAGCATCCCCAAATCAGGCGGCAGCAGCTGAGGTGGCCCTCCACTCGACACCAGCAGCCTGCGCGATTGAGCGAGCGACCAGGTTGGCCTCTGCTTTGGTAGCACCCTCTTTCATCAAAGATCTCACGGCCGTATGATAGGCACGGCTGTACACATGCTTGTAATCCATCTTCGGCTCCTTGTGAGTGGTCCGCTTCGCCGCCCAAATGCGAGATCCAAGCTTGCTCTTGGATCGCTTGAACGAGGCCCTGGCCTTCTTCGCCGTACTGCTTGAAGCGGTGCCTCCAAATTAAATCGGCTGAACTTCAAGCGCCGTTGAAAGGGAACCATCTTAGAGATGTCCATGGATTGACCGAGAACCAGCCCCGGATACCAATTCTAAGGCCATTTTTGTACCGATAACCAGCCCCGGAAACCAATTCTAAGGCAATTTCGTGGGTTTGCAAGTGCAGCCGATTTGATTGCTATCGGCACGTTCCAGCACTGGTAACTCCCGTGCGATTTGTGTTTCAGGCAGCCCGATACCTGCAGGTTTCAGGTATGCTGCAGGTTGTTGATGTTTCCATGTCACCCCGAAGGCTTGTAGACAGGTCTTGGGGGCGACATGAAACATACACAACGTGCAGCATACCTGAAACCTGAAAGTATCCGGCTATAGCACTGCTACGCTGCGGCAGGAGTTACAAGTGCTGGAACGAACCGGCCGAGCTGTGTGTTGGTGCCTGCTACTGGTTTCCGCTTACCACCACGCGGATGCGGGATGAGCCCTGTAGGGTTCTCCGCCAAGCGGCAACCCACCTGCGAGGCGAAGATAGGCTCTTCGAGAGAAGGCAGCTCCGCGTCATCAATCGCACGATGGAGGTCTTTGCCAGCGAGGGGATCAAGCCCGAGCCCACTGCAAAACTCATCGAACATGCTGTCACGAAATACAGTCATGGAGTCGTCCGTATCCTTTTCGCCCTGCGGGTTATAAGGCGCCAGCTCCTTCCAAAGCTCATGGGCCCCATGAGCATGGACAGTATCAGCAAGCGCATCAAGACCACGGTCTCCGCCAATGCCGTCGCATGCGTCGTCAGCAGCGCCCTCCTCGTCGTCGTCAGCGACGCCCTCCTCGTCGTCGACAGCGGCGACCACCTCGTCTGGATCATCATCCGGAAGCTCCGTGCAATAGTCTTCGTACATGAGAGGATCATCAAGAAACTCCGCGTCTTCGCAAGGGACCGCGTCATCAACCATGACATCTTCGCAAGGGACCGCCTCATCAAGCTCGACATCTTCGCAAGGGACCGCCTCATCAAGCTCGGCATCAGCGGAAGGGACCGCGTCGTCAAGCACTGCATCTGCACCAGGCACCGCGTCGACACACACTGCATCGTCGCCCCAGTTGCGAGGATCGTCCAGCAGTACGTCGAACTGCTCGATTGGATCCTCATCATCGAATTCCTCGATGAAGTCGTCCTCGATGGTGTCGTGAAAGATGTCGACGTCGCCGTCGAAAGCGGGGTGAGACACGAGAACGGACTCATCAGCCTAGAATGAATCTTATGTTTGGACATACCCAACCGTCACGGTCATCTAGGAATATGGGATGTAGGGTCTGGGGATGGCGACTCG
>JBIPMR010000202.1:0-6382 GCA_044369025.1 Luteolibacter sp. | reverse complement strand
GTCTTTCAAGAGACCCATGAAACCAGGGCAGTAGTCGGCTGTGAGGGCTTCCTCCGGATCTTTCCCGTCCTTGTGGAGCATGTAGGCGTGAGCCAGCGCCAGAGCCATATCATCGCGGAAGTAGAGGCGGTATCCGGCGAAAAGCAGCCTGAGGGGGCATTCCCGCCATTGCAGGCGGAAGAGGGTGTTGATGAAATCGGCGAATTTCTTTTTCCGAAGCTCTTCCGGCGAATCCCGATAAATCGACGCATAGAATAAATCTGCGGGTATCGAGTCCTCCGAGACTGCGTCTAGGTAAACAAAGACTCCGAGAATGAGGGGGTGCATGGGGTTGGAGGTGTGGATAATACGTGGATGGTATCAGTCTAAGATTTCTGGAACGGTTGTCCCAACGGGCGCTATGTCTCCTATTGGGGAGCAGATGACGAGCGTCCTTCCGGATAGTTCAGCGAGGAGCGCGGCACCAAGCGCTCCCTGGTTTCCCCCATGTAGGCTTTTTCCTGCTCGTCGGTCACGGGATTGACCCAATCCGTCGGTGGCCAGATGAAATCGCCGTTGAGGAAGCCCTTCGTGTTGCCGAGGGCGATGAATCTGTCCGCGTCGGTATTCCATCTCAGAGATGACCATCCCCAGGAAAGATGTGCGCTTTCGTATTTCCAGACCAACCTCTCCCCACGGAACAGAAGATAGCCCAAGCTGTGGCGGTGATTATATGAAACGAAGCGATCCCCCACCTCGTAGTTGCGTGCGAACGTTCGCCAAAGCTGGCCATTCCAGCTTTCGGGATCCGCCTTGCGGTATGTGTCGGTTTCGAGGTCTTTTAGGAGGCCGAGGAAGCCGGGGCAAAAATCAGCGGTGAGGGCTTGCTCCGGTTCCTGCCCGCAACGGTGGAAGATGTAGGCTTGTGCCAGAGCCAAGGCCATGTCATCGCGGTAAAAGAGGCGGTATTTCGCAAGGGTTTCCCTGAGATGACCCTCCCGCGATTGAAGGTGAAAATTGCTGTTTATGAAGTCGGCGAGTTTTTTCCTCCTCAGCTCTTCCGGTGTATCTCCCCAGGCAAATGAGGACATGTGACCATGGGGGATGGATTCCTCAGGGATTGATTCCAAAAAACCGAAGACGGCGAGGATGAGAGGGTGCATGGGATGGGAGTGCGGACTTCTCACTGGCATCCGCCCTCGCAAGCGATGGCATCATTCGCCTCCGGCTGGCGCTCGCCCAGAGGTTCGTTGAAATCATCATCCAGATCCACGGGTTTCGTGTCGGGAGCGGGTTTGGCAACTGTCGGAATTTCGTCGGGATTCATGGCAGAACAGGATGCAAACTTCATGGCGCGGCGCGAGGAAATTTTACCCTGCGTCTCGCCCTGCAACGCGACCCCAACGAATCGGGTGCGCTCTTCAATCTGGGGATGAGTCTTTTCGAGGCGAGACACGTTGGTGAGGTGCTAGAGTTGCTTGAGCGGCTTGTCGCAATCGATCCGGATTATCCCAGCGCCTGGGTGGCGCTAGGCGTGGCACAAGGCAGCTTCGGTGAAATCGATGTGGCCATCCAATCGTTCCGCGAAGCGTTGGCACGACACCCGCAGGATCCGTTTGCCCACAAGAACCTCGGGGCTGCACTTTCACAGACCGGCCAACTCGACGAAGCCCGCGACCACCTCAAGGCCGCGGTCGTGATGCTGCCGTCAGACGCCCAGGCATGGCTCAATCTCGCCATGAATCTGGAACGATCCGGGGTGACGACCGAGGCGGAGACTGCTTACCAACGCGTCATCACCCTCGATCCCGGCGGCCACCTCGCGGAAAAGGCCGAAGCCGGACGCAACCGGATCACGCAGGTCAAGTTCCGCAAGGCCGGCGACGGACTCCGGCCGGATGTCGTGACCTATTGTGGCGACGCCATCAGGATGTTCGAGGCCATGGAGAAAGACGAGGCTCAGGAGATCACGCTCGAAATCGCGATGCTGGGAGCGAAGGGTCTATCCGTGAACGACCCATCCAAAAAGTATCAGCTGCGTTCACTTCCCGGAGATTTCACCGGCCTGCACCTGCTGTGCCTCGAATACGTCGGGTTCAAGATCATTGATCCTTCGGCGGATACCGGGATTTCCATTGGCGCGCCTGCGGTCCGATGGCTACATGGAGGACGATGAAAATTCAATTCGCCATTGCAGCCACCCTCTTTGCCTGCCTGCCCGCCATCGCTGGCGAGCGCCAGTTTGTTGCCGAGTTCACCGCTGAGGAATCCGGGAAGCTCGACTGGAGTGTCGTCGATGACGGCGTCATGGGTGGCTTGTCACAAGGCAAGCGTGAGATCAGCAAGGACGGCGTTCTGCGTTTCTTCGGTACGCTATCGCTGGAAAACAACGGCGGTTTCTCGTCGCTGCGGACCGGGGATGTGAAGCTGGACCTGAGCGGTGCTGAAGGAGTCATTCTGCGGGTCAAAGGTGACGGCCGCACCTACCAACTGCGCCTCGGCACCGACGCCGAATACCGCGGGCGCGAAATGTCTTTCCAGGCCGGGTTTCCGACCATCAAGGGCGAGTGGACCGAGGTCAAGATGCCTTTCAATCGTTTCGTCGGCAGCTGGCGTGGCACGGAGCTGCCCGACAAGACCTTCGACCCCTCCAAGATCCGTCGTCTCGGTTTGCAGTTGGCCGACAAAAAAGCGGGACCCTTTGAACTGCGGGTCGACTGGATTCGCACCTACGGCGGCGATGATACCAAACCCTCCGGGGGAGGTTGAAAAAGTGTCGAACCCGATTCAGGGGGCCTGCGAGCGCTCATCATGACCATGACTTGCACCAGCGGACGAAGTCGCTACCGTCAAGAATGTGTACGGCTTATGAAATCGGGAAACGACGGGGTAGCACTCCCGGCTATCTCAATCCGAAAGCGATCGCCGAACTGCTTCTGATCCGGGAAACCCGACTCATTCGACCGACGATCAAGGCCCCGGTGATCAAGCCAGACGGGAGTCTGGTAACGATGAACTGGGGATTCCGGCGGGCATTCGCGCCGAAGGTCAAAGGCAACAAGCCCACTTGGCGGACCATCGTGAATTCACGAGAGGACAAGCTCGACGGGCGGATGTGGAAAGAGGCGTTCGCCCTGCGACGCTGTCTCATCCCGGCGTCATCGTTTTACGAGTGGGTTGAAATCGGCGGACGCAATGTCCCGCTGCGTTTCGAGCGACCGAACGATGATTGGATCTGGATCGCCGGAATTTGGGAAGAAGGCGAGGAAGGGGAATGCTATTCGATGATCACGACGGAACCGAACGGTGTGCTGGCACCAGTTCATGACCGGATGCCGGCGGTGTTGAGTGCCGCGCAAATCGCACCGTTCTTGGCCGGGGAACTGAACACTTTCGGCCCGTCCGCGGTTGCCCTCCAGTATCAGGAGGCCGCCAATTTCATCACTGCCGGGAAATCTGCGAAGCCACCCGCTCAAGACGAACTGTTCTGACCTTCTTACGAGTTCATCCGTCTGGGTGCCTCTGGTTGGATCGCACGCGTAATCAATAGGCGCTAAACATCACCAATAACCATGATCCCCCTACCTCCACGCCATTCAATACGGAGCCGCAATCGCCTCGAACGCCATGTCGTTGAAATCATGAAGCGCCTTCACGTCGCCCAACCCCTTACCGTGGATCTTCGCGGTGTAGAGCACGCCCTTCGTCACCCACACCAGGCGCTTCCGATCAAGCTCCGCCCATTCCCACTCCGGATGATCCAGGATGGTTCCGCTTTCCGGGTGGAGCAGGCGGTGGGTGTCATAGTAGCAGCCCTTTCTGCCACCGTCGGGCGGCTTCGACGATGGAAGTTGTTTCCGTATCGAGCCGGTAGCCGGTGAGGGCAGGTAGCGCTCTCTCGCTGAGAGAGCATGCCAAAGAGCAGGTGAAAGGTTGGACCCAAGGGAACGCCGGTCCGGCCTGGTTTTGGGCGCTTCTTGCGCTTCCCTTTGGCGTGCTGCCCCGGCGGTGCCGCGCCACCTTCTTCAGCGTGTGACGAGATCGGCGTATGAATTTCCCATTTCTCACCGTGCATTCATTTTCTGTGTATTCGGTGTATTCCGTGGTTCTCCATCTTCCCGTTTATAGCCTCCGGCGGAAGAAGGTAAAGTGGGCGGACCGGGCCGGATCGCGCCCTACCGGGGATGGCTCGGAGCGGGACGCTCCGGCAACGGCCTGCGGTGGCGGGAAGAATCCAGAGCCTGCGGTGAGGTGATCAGGCCTCTGTCGCCTCAGATCGGAAGCGGTTCACCGGAGATTTCACTCAGACGGCGGAATCCCTCGAAGGCCGCTTTTACAAGTTCCAAACTCGATTCCTCGGCGAGATCCAAGCAGTTTCCCGGATCAATGACCGCGCCAACAACGGCGGGAGTTTTAATCTTTTGAGATTTTGATCGGGCGAGCAGTTTGGCCCATGAAAGCGCCCTCGCTGGGTTGTTTTCCCAAAAATACGCCCCTGATCCCAGCCAATCGTAAGTGTTGGTGCTGGATCGGACTTCCGCCTTGCCATCGAGGATGGCTTCCGCGACATCCCGGCCGCAGCCGTGGTAGCCCAAAACCAAGCCCGGAATCCTCATCCGCCGTAGCGTTTCGTGAGCCCGCCTGTTTGCTTCACAAATCCGTGTTCGACAAGAAACTCCTTGGCCTTGCCTTCACGGATCAGCGTGTCTGCAAAGTCGCGAATGATTCGTAATTCAGCCTTGCGATCATCATTCCGGGGATTGTTGGACTTCTCCTTGGACACCGGGAAAAAAAGCACGATCCTGCCGGGCTGACGAGCGGAATTTAGACCGACCACGAACTCTCATTCAAAAAATAGTTCGATTTCAACCCTCCCACTTTTCCTTCGACGGCCCGTAGCCAATGGTTTCCTCGCGCAGGCCGAGTTTGCGGAGCTTGGCGCTGAAAACCGCCGAAGGCTTGTAGGCGGTTTGGACAGGAGCGAACGCGACGTGCCCCGCCAGGCATGCGCGTCAAGTTAACGGTAAATTCATGGAGCGGCGGACTCCGCTCCGCCGCTGCCCACGAAAAAGCCAATGAGTGATGGCGAAGCGCTTGCCATGGACTCTCCAGGGTCTGGGCGAATCGGAGGATCGCCCCTCCTTGTGCTCCGCACGCGGGCCGTTGCTCCTTAACTTGACGCGCATGCCCGCCAGGGGTGAGGCCCGGTGAGGCCGGGGCGAATCAAGCGGTCCATCTGCGGGCGGTCCGGGTGATCCTTGGGGAGGAAGCGCTCCTTGAAAAACAGGAGCTGCCGGCGGTACCGGACAGCATGAGAAAGTTGCGACGGTTCATGGGGGTTAGGGGGTGAGGTTTGGGGAGTTACGGTCGGATACAGGCGGCTCATGAGCCGGAAAATCATCAGGCCCCCGCCGCCTGAGCGTATCCGGGCGGGACGGGCTTGCCATTGACAAGGGCTGCCTTCAGGTCGCGGGCGTGGCGGCAGGTGCCTCGATACTCGAATCCGGGGCAGGTGCAGGTGACTTCGTGCGCCTCGAAAGTCAGGAGGTATTTCTTCGAGGGATTCGAACCGCTCGCCAACTCGTAAACAGTGGCGGCGGGACGAGTCAGCACCCGAGCCAAGGCGAGAATCGCCTCACGGCTGAGAGGCGGGGCCGTCCGGCGCGTGGGGGTTTCCTGTCCAGTCGGTCCGGTTTCCTTCTCAACCTCGTCAAGCAGCGCCGCGACCCATTCTTCGTCGGTAAGAGGCACATCCCCGTCGGCAAAGTGCGCGGAAATCCTGGCGACCATGTGCTCGAGTTCGGCCAGCACGTCGCGAGTGGCACCCGGTGTCAGTGCCGCGCCATCCACCACCGCTGCCACCAGCGCCGACTTTACCTCAAGCACGCTGCGGACGAACTCGTCGATCGTTCCTCCGGCCACCAGGTAGTGGACATTGACCGTGCGGGTCTGGCCGATCCGGTAGGCGCGGTCCTCGGCCTGCCAGTGGTTGGCCGGAACCCAGTCGAGATCATTGAAGACGACCTGAGTGGCCGCCGTCAGGTTGAGCCCGACCCCACCGGCGACGATGTTGGCGACGAAGACGCGGACGGAGTCGTCGTTCTGGAAGCGGTCGACAAGAGACTGACGCTTCGCCGCCGGGGTGGCCCCGGTGAGCAAGACGCAGCGGTCCCCGAAGTGTTTGGCCAGCGCCTTGACCGGTCGGTCGTAGCACGAAAAGACGATCGCTTTTTCGCCCTGCTCGACGATGCCGTCCAACAAATCGGTGGTCGCCTTTACCTTCGCTGCGGCAAGTTTCTCACGGGCTTTGGTGATCTTGGCCAGCAGGCGGGTGCGGAAGCTGTCCTGACTCACCGCGCCGCTCCGGGCGAGCAGGAGGCTTTCCACCACCTCTCGCATTTCG
>JBIPMR010000201.1:0-6402 GCA_044369025.1 Luteolibacter sp. | reverse complement strand
CGGCACTCCGATCATTGCGCATCAAAGCTTCCGCGTGCCCATCCACCTCAGCAAGTCCCACATCGACCAGGGCCACCTCGTCCAAAGCATCGTCAATCCCACTGCCGGCTTTTTCGATGGCGACAAGCTGGAGTCCGACATCGAGGTCGCCGCGGGCGCGAAACTGGTGCTCAGCACGCCCTCCGCGTCGCGGGTCTATCGCACGCGCTCGGGCAAGGCGGCGGTGAGCGACCAGCAATTCCGGGTGGGGGAAAACGCATCCCTCGAATGGATTCCCGAGCCGTTCATCCCGCATGCCGGGGCGCGATATTCCCAGCGGACGCAGATCCATCTCCACCCGACGGCGAGCCTGTTGTTTTTCGACTGGATCGCGCCGGGGCGGGTGGCGATGGGCGAAATCTTTGCCTATCAGGAACTCCGGTGGGAGCTCGACCTTCTGCTCGACGGAGTCTTGACCGCGCGCGAGCGTCATCATCTGAAGCCGGACGATCACAGTCTGGAGGCGCTGCGGGCCAGGTTCCCCGCCGCCCATTATCTATCCGTCCATGCGGCGGGTGAATGGACGGCGGCCTGGCCGTCGGTTGAACTGGACGCGCTCAATTCCAACGACGTCTATTCCGGCCATGGCCCGTTGGCGGGGGGCGTCCGGGTGATCCGCGCGTTGTGCCGCGACAGTCTATCCGCCCGTAAACTGATGGAAACCCTGCGGCCGCTGCTTTACGCCGCCGCCGGGCTCAAGCCACCGGCGCTCGGCCGGATTTTCTGCTAGCATGCGAACCTGAAAAGGCGCGGATTCATTTCTGAAATCCGCGCCTTATACATATCCCCTCCGCGCGGGGTAGCACCGCAATGGATGCAGACTGGTTTCCCCCCGGAACCCGGTCTGCTTGCAGGCACGCGCGAGGTTAGGCGGAAGTTGGGAATTTGCCTCGGGTTTGTAAACCATTATCTTTCCGCCCGCGCGGGTTTTTCAACCGGCTGTTGGACTTTTGAAATAGTGATGGAGCGCCTCGATCGCACCGTGGCCATGGGCGGCGCGGGTGATGATGCCACCGGTGGCACGGATTTTCTCTTTCACCTCTGCTACGGAGTTGGCGGGGCAGGCGGTCATGCCGGTGTTTGCCGGATCGAGCATTTCCAGGTCGTTGTGGCTGTCTCCGATGGCGAAGCGCCGCGCCACGGGAATCTGATAGTGGCTGGCCACATGGCTCAGGCTGCTGCCTTTTTGAAAATCTCGGTGGCCGAAGCGCAGATAGATGGAATTCCGCTGCCAGGAAAAGTGCGGCTCGGCCTCGATCAGCGGGGTGATGTGATCGATGATCCACTCCATTTCCTCCTCGGTGCGCGAGATGATGCCGGCGGGCTCGCCGTCCAGTTCCATCCACTGCGCCCCGGTCCGCTCCTCGACGGCGTGGCGGATGCGGGCGAGCAGTTTTTTCGTTTGTTTGAAAAGCCCGTGGATTTCCTTCTCGCAGCGTTGGTTCCAAGTGGTTTCCGGCACCCAGCGGCCGAATGCGTTCGGGAAATAGACCTCGCGCTCGCGGGCGATCACCCAGTCCGGCAGGAATGGGAAGCGGCTCTCGGTGAAGCCCTCCACCATGTGCGCCATCGCCCTTCCGGTGTTGATGCCCCAGACGACGCCCTGCGTGTCACGCAAGCTGCGGATGACCTCGAAAAATGCGGCCGGCACCGGCGGGGCCTCGGCCGGGTGATGCAGTGTGCCGTCGAAATCAAACGAAAGAATGGCGGTAGGTGCGGCATGTGGAGGAAGGGGCTTCATGGGCGGGAGCGGGCGGACGCCGCACGTTAGCCGAGCCAGACGGTGTGGGTGAAGCGATAATCGATAATCGTGTGGATTTTCCATTCGGAGCCTGCGGAGCCTATCAAAATGCCAGACATAAAGTAAAAAATATCCTTGTGACTGGGATTCCGGCGGGTAGGGTGGGGAGATGAATAGGAACAGTAGGAAACGATTCATGGCGCCGTGGAAGGATTCGCTGACGAAACCTTCGATCTACCATTGTGTCAGCCGGGTCGTGGATCGGCGGTTTGTGTTTGACGCGGCGGAGCGCGAGCGCTTCCGGATGTTCATGCGGATGTATGAGAACTTCTCGGGCTGCCGGGTGCTGTCCTACTGCATCATGTCGAACCACTTCCATCTTCTGCTGGAGGTGCCGCCGATGCCGGTGGACGGGATTTCGGATGAGGTGCTGCTGAAACGGCTGTCGGCGATTTATAAGGAGGCAGTGGTGGCGGCGGTCGCCCAGGAAATCGCGGAGGCGCGGGCGGCGGGGGATGAGGCCGGGGAAGCGGCGGTGGCGGGGATTCATGCGCGCTACACTTACCGGATGCACCATCTGAGCGAGTTCATGAAGACGCTGCTGCAGTGTTTCACGCGCTGGTTCAACCGCACGCACCAGCGCAGCGGGACGTTGTGGGAGGAGCGTTACAAGAGCGTGATCGTGGAAAGCGGAATCGCGGCGCGGACGATGGCGGCCTATATCGATTTGAATCCGGTGCGGGCGGGGATGGTGGCGGATCCGGCTGAATATCGCTGGAGCAGCTACGGCGAGGCGGTCGGCGGCGGGACGAGGGGGAATGGCAAGAAGGCACGGGAGGGGCTGGTTAGGGCGTGCATGAGCCACCAGGGAGCGGGTTTCGAGGCGGAGCGGTGGAAGGAGGTGTCGCGGGTCTATCGGCGGACGATGGGGCTGGCGCTGGGCCGCAAGAGTGGTCGGGCGGAGGCGGAGACGGGCGTAGTTAGGCCGCCGCTGAATACCGCGGAGGCGCTGGAGGCGGCGGAGAACGGGACGGTGCTGCCGGACTTGGGGATGGCGGCGATGTTACGCTGCCGGGTGCGCTATTTCACGGATGGCGCGGTGATCGGGAGCAAGGAATTTGTGAACGAGGCGTTTGCGGCGGCGCGGGAGCGGTTTTCGGCGAAGCGGAAGGACGGTGCGCGGCGGATGCGGGGGAGTGGCGCGCCAGCAGCGGGGGTGCTGTGGAGTGTGCGTGACCTGCGACTTAGGATATGAAGGTGGAATTGAGACTGTCCCTGAAATCCGCGATTTTCAGTCCAATTTCTGCCGCCAGAGTTTGGCTTCAGCGGGAATTGCTGAGTCCGGGACAGGCTCGGCTATCACCCTAACAAGTTAGCGTTCCATCATTCAGAACTCCCAGGACACCGAGCCGTAGGCAAAGCGCCCCGCTCCGGGGATCCGCTCGCCGACCGCGAGGTCGCCGCCGGACACGCGGTTCACGCCGCCGAGATGTTCGGCATAACGCTTGTCCAGCAGGTTTTCGACACCCACTTCGATCCGTAAGGATTTGGCGAACCGTTTTGCCAGACGGAGATTCAACAGGGCATGGCCGGGACTCGGGGATTCGCCCTGCACATCCGAAACGTGGTTCTGGGCATCCGCCCAAACGACTTCGAGATGGCTTTCCCAGCTTTCATGCCGGTAGGCGAGATCGACGATGCCGCGCAGCGGTGCGATGCGATAGAGATCGTCGCCGGTTTCCCGGTTCCTTCCGCGCACGTGGCTGATCGAGGATTCGAGGGTGAAATCCGGGTGGATGGCGTAGCTGCCCGCAAGTTCGAAACCATAGAGTTCGGCGCGCTCGATATTCTGATATTGCAGCACCGGTTGTCCGGCCGCATCGAGGCGGGCCAATGGCATGCCTTGGATGTAGTCGTCCACCGTTTGATAGAACGGGGTGAGTTCGATCTCCCACCCGTCGCCGCGTTTCTTGAGGCCGAGTCCGATTTGAACCGACGTCTCGGGATCGAGATCGAGGTTTCCGAGGTAGGTCCGGCCATCGGCGAGCCCGGCGCTGGCGTTGAGCGGCGTCCACAAATAACGCTCCACCAGGGAAGGAGCGCGGTTTTTGAGGGCGAACGCGAGCTCGATGGTGGTGCTTTCATCGGGATCAAAACTCACGGCCGCCGCGGCACCCGGCATGGTGTCGGTGAACGAGTGGTCGGCGGAGTTGAATGCGTTTTGGTCGGCTAGAATCATCGCTTGGGCGGGTGGCGGCGGCATGATCTGATTGCCAACAGGGTCCGCGTCGCTTGAGACCACGTCGCCGCGAATGCCGATGCGGGTGGTCCATTGACCGGTCCATTGCTGTTCCCAATCAATGTATCCGCCCGCGCGGCTGCGTTGGTTGTTGGTGAAGGTGTCGCGTTTCATGCCGCTGGCGATGGCGACCTGCCCGGCATCAAACTCATTGCCATGAAGATCGATGCCGGCCCGCAGCTTGGTTTGTCCACGGGGCAAAGTCATGTCGCTGCGCCAGCCGTAATCCCTGCTGGAAGACGGTGCCTCCATCGCCATGCCAGCAGGCGGCAGGGGTGACGGACGCAGCGAGTGATTATCCATCAGGTGATCGATGTCATGCAGATAGAGCCGGTTTTCCAAGGTGCCCCATTCGAATTTCTCTTTCTGGGTGATCCCGACTTTCCAGGCATCGTCCTTGATCATGTCCATCGGCAGCGCGGGTGTCCCGGCATCGCGGGTGGCGGAAAAACCGGCATCCAACGCGATGTAGCCGCCGCGGGTCCGCCACGCGCCGATGATTTCGTGGCGGGTGGTTTCGTAGCCGCTGTCCGCGACGGTGCCGCCCGGGTAGCGCAGGTCATCGGCGGTCGCTGCGGAGCCACGGTATTGGAATGCGCCGTCGCCCTGCGCGGCGGTTAGATCGACGGTCGCCATCACGGCGTCCTGACTTCCTGAGAACGACGCGCCGAGTTGTCCGCGAAACAGCGAGGCTGCCGCAGCGGCGAACAGCGGATCCGGGCGGGCGAAACTCAGCGACCCGCCGATGTGGTCGCCGCCGACACTCACCGGGGAAATCCCGGCATACATGTCGATCAGATCCCCGGTCCCGGCCGTTGCGTAATGGAGGGGTGGATCCATGTGGTTCGGGCAGGCGGGGGTGATGGTCATGCCGTCCACGCGGATGGCCACCCGGTCGCCGGACAGGCCGCGGAGTTGGACGATTCCGGTTTGCGGGCCGTTGCGCACGACGGCGGCGCCGGGCAGGTTGCGGATCAAGTCGGCGGCATCCGCGCTGCGCAGATGATCGGCGCCGACGATGGCTTCATGGGGGCTCCAGGGTTTGGAAACGCTGCGTTCTTCGACGATCAGCGGATCCAGCAGTCCGGGAGATGGTTGGGTTTGGGAAAACGCGGGTGAGCAGCAGGCCAGCGTGCCGGCGAAAATCGGATAGATTGGTTTCATGATGGAATCAAAAGTAAATCAAAGCGGGAATGAGTGTGGCATGACCGGACCTGCGCGAGCGCCCGCCGGACGGGCGGGGATGCTTGAAACACACGCCCAGTTTAAAGGGTTAGAGGCGGGTTTCTCGATGCGAATCCGGGATGATAGACGGCATCAAACCCGCTCGGGAGGGGGCAGTACCGGCGAATCCTTGCCGCGGCCCTGAGTCCGGGAGACTGCGGTGGCGGGTGGCTTCGGGCAATCGCGTCCGGAAATGCCAGGAAGCACGAGCGGGTTGGCGGCCACCATTTCACCCCAGATGAAGCGCAGGGATTTTTTCTCCTGCCGGGGATTCAGCGGATCATCCTTTTTCCCGCTTTCGCGGAGGGCCTGTGCTTTTTCACACAAACCGCAGGGATGATTTCCATCGAAAGTTTCCAGCACGCCGCGAGCCAGGCCTTTTTCCTGAGTGTAGCTGACGAGCATTCCGGCCCAAGCGACCTGCTGCAACACCATCGCCGGACCCTGCATCAGCAGGATCAGGGACACGGCGCAGAGCCGCTTCAGCCACGACTTGATTTGGAACATCCGGAAAAGCCGCCGATCGACTTCTCATGGAGGGTGAATCCAGCGCCTGCGGCAGGCTCAGCATTTCACGCGCAATCCAAGGCATTTCCTGCGATGGGGATTGAGGGGACCGGCGATTACGGCACCCGCGGGAATTGGGAGAAATCGGGCTTCCGTTTTTCGAGGAAGGCTTGTTTTCCCTCGCGGCCTTCCTCGCTCATGTAGTAGAGCAAGGTGGCGTTTCCGGCCAGGTCGAGCAGGCCCATCTGGCCGTCGCAGTCGGCGTTGAGCGCGGACTTCAAACAACGCAGCGCGAGCGGCGAGTGGGCGAGCATTTCGCGGCACCACTGGAGGGTTTCCTTTTCGAGGTCGGCGAGCGGGACGACGGTGTTGACGAGGCCCATGTCGAGCGCCTGGCGGGCATCGTATTGGCGGCAGAGATACCAGATTTCGCGGGCCTTTTTCTGGCCGACGATGCGGGCGAGGTAGCTGGAGCCGAGGCCGCCGTCGAACGAACCGACCTTGGGGCCGGTCTGGCCGAAGCGGGCGTTGTCGGCAGCGATGGTGAGATCGCAGACGATGTGCAGGACGTGGCCGCCGCCGATCGCGTAGC
>JBIPMR010000200.1:0-6410 GCA_044369025.1 Luteolibacter sp. | reverse complement strand
AAGGCGGCCGGATCCTGGTGGGCGGCGGCCCATTGGAAGGTGCCGACGCGGATGTGGCTGGCGGCGACCCGGGTGAGCACCGCTCCCGGGAGCAGGTCCGTGCGGAAAACCTCTTCACCGGTCGCGGCCACCGCGAGGCTGCGGGTGGTCGGGATGCCGAGGGCGTGCATCGCCTCGCTGATGATGTATTCGCGCAACATCGGCCCGAGCGCGGCCCGGCCGTCGCCGCCTCGCGAAAACGGCGTTCGGCCGGAGCCTTTCAATTGGATGTCGAAGCGCTTGCCGTCGGGGGCGAGATGCTCGCCTAACAAAATCGCCCGGCCGTCGCCCAGGCCGGTGAAGTGGCCGAATTGGTGTCCGGCGTAGGCCTGGGCGATGGGTTCGGCGCCTTCGGGGATTTGGTTGCCGGCGAAAATCGCGGAATGATCCGAAGTTTCCAAAACATCCGGGTCGAGGCCGAGCGAAATGGCCAGCGCGCGGTTGAGAAGCACGAGCCGCGGCTCGCGGACCGGCACCGGCCGTGCCTTGGCGAAAAACAATTCCGGCAGCCGGGCATAGGAATGGTCCCAGTTCCAACCGGCGGGTGTTTCGGAGTTGCCGAGAATGGGGTGGGGCATGCGCGAGGCTAAGCGCGTGGCGGCGGGATTCAAGCGATGATGCTGTCAGGCCGCGGCGATCCGCATGCGGGATTTTACTTTTCGCCCTTGGGCTGCGTGAAGGACTGCGGTGAAGTCCGGTCTCGATAGACCTCACCGGCTGGCGTGAGCGATTCGTCTTTGCTGACGAGGTGGCGCACGTCCTCGACCCAGTTGTAGAGGGCGTAACGCTCGACGAAGGGCGTCTCATCGAGCATTTTGATCATTTCCGCGATCGCCTCTTTCTGTTGTTTGGGATTCGGGTCCGGGGCTTTGGTCCAGTTCGCGCCGTTGTTCCATTCCGTCACCCACAGCGGGCGTTTGACGCGGTCGTGAACTTCCTTGAGGAATCGATAAAATTGCGCCGCAGCACCCTTCGCGTCGCCGGGATCGTTGGTGGCGCGGTAGTAGTGCACCGGCACGAAATCGACCCTGAGTTTGGCGCGATCCGCCTTTTCCATAAACTCGTAAAGCCAGGCAAGTCCGCCATCGGAGGTGGCGGGTGCTCCAACTCGCAAGCCGGTGGCGAGCAGGCCCGGCCAGCCCTGGATGGCATCATCGACTTGCATGTTCGCCTGGTCCGGACGGTCCGGTTCGTTGTAGCCGAGCAGGTGGTTGATGCCCTTGGCTTTCCAATCCTGGTCGAGGCCGGGCCAGTGGCGGTTTTGGCGGATGGCGACGTATTCCAAATCCAGGGTGGAGTTGGCGTTGATGTTCCAATCATAGAACCAAGCCACATTCAAATTCCGGATGCCGCCGCAGATGCCCTTTTTGCTCACCCACCGCCACGGGAAAATGCGGATGAAACCCACCCCGTTTTCCAGCCCGGGTGGCAGTGCGTCGATCTTCAGGTCGTGGTCCTGGGCGACGTAGTTTTTGCTAACACCCGTGCCGTCGGCTTTTGCGGCGAGGGTCGCCATGTAGCCGCGCTTGAGAATGAACGAACCGACCCCGCCCTTCAGCGGGCGCAGTTCCGCATCATCGTAGGCGGTGAAGCAGATCAGCGGCGCGGAGGTGCCGGCGGCGGCTTTGCCGTCGAAGACCGTCATCGCCGGATATTCCGGGCCTTGCGGAATGACCACGGTCCCGCTGCCGTGCTGCACCACCCGCACGTTGCGGTCCAGCTCCGCCTTGGCTTTATTCACTAACATTCGGTCCAGAAATCTGGACGCCACGGCCGAGGGCGCGATATTCTCCAGAAACAACCAGCCGTCGGGCGCGGTGAAAACAAGGGTGCTGCCGGCGAGCGGATCGTCAGTGCCAGTGACGTGGAGCTCCATTCCGGCGGTGAGCGTCACCACCTGGTTGGCGAGGGTTTTTACTGTTTTCACGCTGTAGCCGCTGCGGCTGGTGGTGGTCTTGCCCGGATTTTCAACCGCGGAGTCCTGCCCGCTTCCGGCTTCCAGCAGACGGAGGTAGGTCTGATCCGCCTGGGAGAAGCTGGTGATCGGGACTTCGAAATTCTTGCCGTTAGGTCCCTGCAAGACAACCCCGCCGTTTTTCATGCCGATCAATTCCGCCTCGATCGGCTCGGGAATGCCGACAAACGACCACGGCCGGGCATGCAGCGCGGGCGCTGCGGAAAGGAGGATTGCCATGGCGAATGGTCGCCAGCAAGCGGTGATGGATGAGTTGCGGATCATGGGATTTCAGAGCGGTCGGCCGTAGGTGGCGCAGCGGTTGTGCCAGCCTTCCTCCCAGCGCTTTTCGCCGCGGGCGGGTGGCGAGTTCGCGATGCGGCGCGAGAGCACGCGTTTGGCGGCGGCGGCGAATTCCGAGGCGGCCGGAGCGCCGGAGGGCACATCCTTCATTTCGCCGAGGACTTGCAGCAGCCCCCAGCCGCGGCCGTTGTAGCGCTCGGTGAGCTGGGTGCCCTCGCCTTTGAAATTCACGTAGTCGATCAAGGCGTAGGTGCCCTGCGCGGTGGTCGCGACCTTTTGGTAGTTCGCGCCGATCCGCGCCCGCTCGCCGGCAGGTGCCGCCGCCAGGATTTTCGGCAGCGCCTCGCGCGAGCGCACGATGATGAAATCCGTCTGCAAGCTGACATTCGCCGCCAGCCATTTCCGCAGGGCCGTCAGCCGCAGGCCGTTGAAATCCTTTTGAAACTCCGCCTTGCTGCGCCACGGGCTGTGACGCTCCAACGCCACCGGCGGCAAATCCGCGCCGCGCTGGCGGGCGAACGCAGCGAATTTCGGCCAGCTCTCCTCGAAACGTCCGTCGAAACCCGCCGGATACCAAATGAAATGGCCGATGCCCAGCGACGGAAATTCCTCGCCCGCATTCCAGGTCGTCAGCCCGGCGACCGTCCCCGCGCATTCGTTTTGCCAGATTTTCTTGCCGATCGCCGTCTTCTGGCCGGCGCTCAGGTTTCCGCCCACCGCCGGCGGGGCCGCGGGGGCGCAGGCGCTGAGGAGCACCGCGAGGCAACAAACAAAACCGGCGACTTGCATGCCGCCACGCTACACCTAGCATTCCCGCACCCGCAAGCCCATGAACCGCATTCCCTGGGATAAAATCCTCACCTTCACCGCCTTCGATCTCGTCAAACTGCTGGTCACCGCCGCCGTGATCCTGTTGGTGACGAAGATCCAGCTCGTCAGCGACCGCCTTTCCGCGCTGCTGATCGCGCTGCCGCTCACTTCGCTGCTGGCCATGATCTGGATGCACCAGGCCGGCCAATCGCCCGCCCGCCTCGCCAACCACGCCGAGGGCACCTTCTGGTTTGTGCTGCCCACCCTGCCGATGTTCCTGATTCTGCCGTGGATGCTGCGCAACGGCTGGGGATTTTGGGCGGCGCTGGCGGCCAATTGTGCCATCACCGTCGCCTTTTTCTGGGTCACCGTGATCGTGCTGCGGCGCTTCGGGATCGACCTGATGCCAAAATGAAATCGCCCGCGTGCCGGGGATTTTCAAAAATTCCTCAGTTCCCGACCAGATAAGTCTTGTCAGGCAACGCAATCTTTGTTTTGACCACCGGCCCGGAGACTCTGCCGGAACACCTTCCACCTATTTGTTTTGAGCGAAAAAGTCCCGTCCCTGCTACCCGAAAACGTTATCCCGTTTGAGCAAGCACAGCCGATTTCGCGATTTCCCGGTTCACCTATGAAAAGCGATCTTCTCGATAAGGCCTCAGAAATTGTCAAAGACCCACTCGTCCTGGTCAATCTCGTCTCGCAGCGCGTGCGTCAGCTCAACAGCGGCCGTTCCCCGCTGATCCCGACCCGTCCCAGCATGGGCGTGGCCGATATCGCCCTCACCGAGATCATCGAAGGCAAAATCAAACTGATTCACCGGGACGCTCCCTGAAGCTCCCGCACCGCCTGACATCCCATGAGTAAGGAAATCGCCACCAACCGGAAGGCCGGCCGCGATTTCCATATCCTGGAAAAATTCGAGGCCGGGCTGGAACTCAAAGGCACCGAGGTCAAATCGATCCGGGCCGGAAAAATCAACGTCTCCGACGCCTTCGCGCGGATCGAGAACAACCAGATTTTCCTCTACGGCTGCGATATCCAGCCGTGGCAAACCGCCGGCGATTGGTACAACCACCTCGCCAAACGCCCGCGCCGCCTGCTGCTCCACAAGCGCGAGATTCTCAAGCTGTCCGTCGCCACCGCCGTCAAAGGCTGCACCCTGCCGCTGCTGCGGATCTATTGGAAAGACCGCCGCGTGAAGGTGGAAATCGGCGTCGGCAAGGGCAAAACCCACTCCGACCAACGCCAGGACCTCAAGGAAAAGGTCGAACTCCGCGAAGCCCAACGCGAGATGTCCCGCTTCAACCAGCGCTGAGCCCCAGTGAAGGAGCAGGGAACTGACTGTCCCTCTCTTCCGTTCGCCTCCCGGCACAAGATTGTATTCGCCCTGCGCGGAGGAATATCTTCCACTCCCACCCATCATGAAAACCCCCCATCTCATCGGCCTGGTGGTCGGATCGGTCCTGATCACCATCGCCATTCAAGAGTCGCGGATCTCGGCCATCCGCGCCGAGGCGAAACCAAAAACCGAGCAGAAAATGCTCGCCCGCGAGTCATCGGCCGCGCCAACGGCGCAAGCCACCGAAGTCTCAAGCGCTCCCGTCCGCACCAAGAGCCTCATCCAGGAGCCGGCCGCCACCCCCAAGGAGACCCCGGGCGAATCCTTTGCCGGAACCGCGCGCAAGATGTGGGACAATCCCGCCGGCAAGTCGATGATGAGCCAAGGGGCGAAGATGGCGGTCGCGATGATGTATCAGGATTTCGTTGATGGTTTGAACCTCTCCAAAGAAGAAGGCGACTATTTCAAAAGCCTGCTGGGCAAGGAAATCGCGGATCAACAGGAATTCGGCATGAAAATGCTCGGAGCGACCGCGGATGAGCGGAAAACCCTCGCCGAGGAGTTGAAAAAACGCGGCGCGGACACGGAAGCCGAGATCAAAAAATTCCTCAACAGCGAGGAGGACTTCAAGTCCTTCACCGACTACAAAAACCACCTCCCAGAGCGCCAGCAACTCGACGGCATCCGCACCGCCATGACCACCAAGGGCGTGCCCCTCGATGCCGATACCGAAACCAAACTCGTCGATGCGATGTATCGCGCCCGCACGGAATCCAATTCCCCCGATCTGTCAGGCCCGGGAGCGATGGATGAGATGGCCAAGGGCAACATGGTGGAAACTTTCGAAAAAAGCTGGGAGATCCAACAGCAAGCCCTCGGCAAGGACGCCGCCAAGATCCTCAGTGAAGCCCAGATGACCGCGTTTCAGGAATACCAGAAGCAGGCGAAGGAGATGCAGCTGATGGGTCTGAAGATGGCCGAGCAGATGATGGACGGGAAGAAGGAAGGTGCCAAATAAGAAAGTGGTTGCGGCGTCCCGCCGCAACGACAAAAGAGCGAGCATCACCGATCCTCTGTCATGAACCGCCCGATCACCATCGAACACCAACCCGGTATAGCTTGCGGCGTCCACGTTCCGGACATTCCCGTTAGTCATATGACCGGCGCTCAGCTAATTATCATTGCAATGCTTAAATATAGAACGGCTGCAGTATTGAACTTTTTCTGCCCGTTGCGGCGGGGTCCTGAGCAGCGAGCATTTCCATGAGGATCAGATGACCAGAGCTTGGAACGTGCTGCGATCACTCACCCGTCATCCGGAGTTCCAACTGCTCGTCGCTGGACACCTGGTGGAGCTGACAATACCCGCACCGGTGAGCCGCACGCTGCCTGGAGAGGGCTCGCGTGGCGACAGTCATGCGGCGCTGCCGGATTTGAACTTTTTGGCTTCGCGGCGCAGGACGGCGACAAATTTGTTCGCCCGGACGTATCCGGCATACTTGTCACATTCTTCCGGCGTGAGGGTGTCCTCGGAGATCACCCTTCCTTTTGGGTTCAACTCTCCGGTTTCTCCTCAGTTGCAATACGGGCGGACTGAATTCCAATGGCTTTAAGGATTCAAATTTCGGCAGCACCAAAGGTGCGAAACACCTCAGCCCTGGGCTTTATACCCATTTCCCGCAGGGTCGGAGGGGTCTTCGGTCCCAACGGGACCTTTCATCCAAGCCCGGCACGCAGTGCCGGGTGGTTGGCATGGGCATGGGATTCCGTCCTGCAAGGACGGTTCATGCGAGCGGCGGCGACGGGAGTTGGAGACGACTGCTTCGGGCATTGGCATCTCTCTCGCATGAGGCGTCCCTACAGGACGCGCGGATTCCAAGGAATTCAGACCCGGCACAGCGTGCCGGGCTTTGATGATCCGTCCCGTTGGGACGAAGAGCGGGAAATGGGTATAAAGACCAG
>JBIPMR010000199.1:0-6429 GCA_044369025.1 Luteolibacter sp. | reverse complement strand
CCAGACCGATTCGTGATGCTCGCGGCTCCAATCGGTGGCGAGCATCGCGGTGGAATTGCCGATGCCGCGGTTGGGCGCGTTGAGCACGCGGAGCAGCGGGACGTCGGCGTCCGGTGCGGCGAGCAGCTGCGCGTAGGCCAGCACGTCGCGGACCTCGCGGCGGTCGTAAAAACTTTGTGCCCCGACCATGCGGTAGGGGATTTTCCGCTCGCGCATCGCGAGCTCGAGTTTGCGGCTCTGGCCGTTGGTGCGGAAGAGGATGGCGAAATCCTCCCATTCGCGGCCGACCGCACCCTTTTCCGCCATGATTTCCTCGGCGATGAATTCGGCCTCCTGGTCATCGCCCGGCATCGCCACGATCCGCACCGGATCGCCGCCCGGGCGGGTCGAGCGGAGGATTTTCTCGCGGCGGCCGACGTTGTGTTTGATCAGGCTGTTCGCGGTGTGGAGCACCGCGTGGGTGGAGCGGTAGTTTTCCTCGAGGCGGATGATTTTCGGGTCGGGGAAGAATTTTTCGAACTGGAGGATGTTGGCGACTTCCGCGCCGCGCCAGCCGTAGATCGACTGGTCGTCGTCGCCCACCACGCAGACATGATAGTCCGGGCCGCCGACGAGTTGTTGGAGAAGCTGCATCTGGAGCGCGTTGGTGTCCTGGAACTCGTCCACCGTGACGCGGGTGAAACGCTGGCGGAAGATGTCGCGCACTTCGGGGTGCTCGCGCAGGACTTTTTCCGCGAGCAGTAGCAGGTCGTCGAAATCCACGGCATTTTGCGCGCGGAGCTCGTTGTTGTAGGCCACGGCGAGGCTGGCGAAGTAGTCGTCCTGCATGTCCGCCAGATCGATTCCTTTGTTTTTCGCCTTGGAGATTTCCGATAGGACGGCGTCGGGTTTGACCTTTTCATCGCTGCCGCCCATGCGGACTAACAATTGTTTCATCATCCCCACCTGGTCGCCGTGGGAGCAGATCGAGAAATTTTTCTTGTATCCGAGGCGGTCGATGCCGCCGCGCAGGATACGGACGCACAGCGAGTGGAAGGTGCAGACGGTCATCGCTTCCGCGGCTTTTTTGGAAACCATGCCACCGATCCGTTCGCGCATTTCGCTGGCGGCCTTGTTGGTGAAGGTCACGGCGAGAATTTCCGACGCTTCGATCTTCTTCTCCAGCATGTGGGCGATGCGGCAGGTGACGGTGCGGGTTTTGCCCGTGCCGGCGCCGGCCAGCAGCATGACCGGACCGTCGAGCGCGCCCACGGCTTCGCGTTGGGCTTGGTTGAGGGAATCGAATGAAAACGAGGAGGCCATCGGCGGGCGGATGGAAGCGGGGAAGGGCGGCGCTGGCGAGCGCGGATTGAATTCAGAAATGAGAACCACAATGGAAGCGAAGCGGACATGGACGAACTTCTTACCAATCCTGAATCAAAATACCCGGAACACACGGAAACGAAGAGAGTGACGAACGATCATACATTCACCCAAAAGGTAAGAACCTCATCCTCCACAACCCACTCTTTGTCAGTGTATTCTGGGTATTCCGTGGTTCCCCATCTTCCTTTTTCAAGGGTGTTGTTTGAAATACTTCACGATCGCCTTCACCAGGCCGGGGATGTCGTGCGGGGAGGCCTCGAAGGCGGGCTTCACGCCTTTTTTGCGCAGGGTCTCGCTGGTCACCGGGCCGATGCTGGCCGCGCCGCAGCCTTCCGGCCAAGGGATACCGAGATCGAAAAAGTGATCGACGGTGGAGCTGGAGGTGAAGGTGATGAGGTCCGCGCCTTCCTCTTCCAGGCGGGCGCGCGCACCGGTGGGATCTTCGGTCTCGGCGACGGTGCGGTAGGCGATGCAGTCGTCGACGATGGCACCGAGCTTGGTCAGGCCGTCGCCGACGATGTCGCGGGACTCGGCGGCTTTCACCCACAGCATGGTGAGGTTTTCGATGGTCTCCTTTTTGAAAGCGTCGATGAGTCCTTCCGCGACGAAGCGCTCGGGGATCAGATCGACGGCGAAGCGGTATTCGCGGATCTTCTGCGCGGTGCCGGCACCGATCGCGGCGATGCGCGGGTTGCCGAGGCTGCGGGCGTCGTCGTAGGCTTTGAAGAACGCGTCGAAGAAGCGCTCCACGCCGTTCGGGCTGGTGAAGACCAGCCAGTCGTATTCGTGGGCGTGGGTGACGAGTTCGGCGAATTCCTGGCGGTCTTCCGGCGGTTCGATGCGGATGGTAGGCAGCTCGACGACGTCGGCCCCGAGGTCGCGCAGCGCTTTGCTGAGCTCGCCGGCCTGCTCGCGGGTGCGGGTGACGACGATGCGTTTGCCGAACAGCGGGCGCTTTTCAAACCAATTGATCTTCTTGCGCTCCTTCACCACGTTGCCGATCACGGCGACGGCGGGGGAGCTGAAATTCTCGCGCTCCGCGATGTCGGCGATGTCTGATAGATTGCCGACGATGGTTTTCTGCGAGCCGGTGGTGGCCCAGCGGGTGAGGGCGATGGGAGTGTCCGGCGCGGCGCCGTTTGCGATGAAGGCGCTGGTGATTTCGCGCAGGCGGGCGACGCCCATCAGGAAAACCTTGGTGCCGGGGGCTTTGGCGAGCTGCGCGTAATCGACCGAGGTGAAGCCCTTGGTCGGATCCTCGTGGCCGGTGAAAATGGTCAGCTGCGTGTTGTGATCGCGGTGGGTGACCGGGATGCCGGCGTAGGCGGGACCGGCGATGGCGGAACTGATGCCGGGGACGATTTCAAAGGCGACGCCCGCTTCCGCGAGTTCGGCGGCTTCCTCGCCGCCGCGGCCGAAGATCATCGGGTCGCCGCCCTTGAGGCGGACGACGTTTTTGCCCTCCTGGGTTTTGGCGACGATGATGCCGTTGATCTGGTCCTGCGGCACCGAGTGGTCCTTGGCGCGCTTGCCGACGTAGATTTTCTCACAGCCGGGTTTGGTCCAGTTCAGGAGTTCCGGGCTGCTGAGCGCGTCGTAAACCAGCACGTCGGCGAGCTCGATGCACTCCTTCGCGCGGAGGGTGACAAGGCCGAGGTCGCCGGGGCCTGCGCCGACGAGATAACAGGTTCCGGAAGTGCTCATGAGAGGGAATTGAAAAGTTCGAGTGCGAGTGTCAGGGGATCGGTGCCGCGGGCTTCGCCGGATTTCGGCGTGCCGCCTTCATCGGGAAAGACGCGGGCTTTGAGGGTGATTTCATCGCCATCCATCGAGGAATAAACCCCGACCGGCGTGTGGCAGCCGCCGTCTAGCAGACGCAGGAACTCACGCTCCGCGGTGATCCGCAACCAGGTTTCGCGGTGGCCGATGGCCTCGGCGTAAACCAAGCTCGGCGCGTCTCCGGTGCGGACTTCCAAAGCGATGGCACCTTGGCCGGCGGCGGGGAAAAAATCTCCCTCCGGGAGACGGGTCAGGTGCAGGCCGGGAAGTCCGCCGACGGGCTCGGAAGCAGCGTCGTTGTCAGAAAATTCCGGGATGAAGCCGAGGCGGACCAGGCCGGCTTCGGCTAATAGAATGGCGTCGTGGTGATCCTCCTCCGAGAGCTTGCGCATGCGGGTGGGGACGTTGCCGCGCAGATCGGAAACCTGGAGGTCCGGGCGCAACCACTGGATCTGCTTGGCGCGGCGCACGCTGCTGGTGCCAACGCGCGCGCCCTGCGGCAGCGCATCCAGGCCGCCGGGCTGGCGCATGACCAGCACGTCTCTAACGGGTGCGCGTTCGAGGGTGGCGGCGAGGCGGTAGCGGTTTTGCAGGGTGGTCGGCAGGTCTTTGAGACTGTGGACGGCGATGTCGATTTCACCGGCGTGCAGCGCTTCTTCGATTTCCTTGATGAAGACGCCCTTGTCGAAGGTGCCTTCGGATTTCGCCACCTCGCTGAGCGAGACATCGGTGCGACGGTCGCCGGTGGTCTTGATGACCTTGCGCTCGATGGTGAGATGGGGAAACGCCGCCGCCAGCGCGGCTTCGGTGGCGGTGGCTTGGACGAGCGCAAGCTCGCTGCCACGGGTGCCAACGATGAGTTTGGTGGGTGATTGTTCGGACATCTCGGAATTTGAAGGTTGGGCGTCCCGGCGGCGGGTATCCATGGTCTTGGAAGCCGGAGGACGCAAGCCCAAGCAGGCATGTGCGTCAAGGATTCAAGGAGGGGCGGATTGCCTTCGGCCATGCGGGATGCGCTTCGCGATTTACAAAGGCTCGCTATCGCTCGCTCTGCATTCCGATCCGCCCAAGCCCATGTGAGGACCCTGGAAAGCGCTTTGCATCCCTCATGGGCTGTCCATGGGCTTCGGCGGTTCGGAGACCGCCACACCTTGGAAAGCGGGGCATTACTTTTTCTTGGCGTTTTGCAGGGCTTGGGAGAACCAATCGTTGGTGGGTGCGGCGCCGGGGCGGAAATTCGGCGTCTGGCCTTGCGGGCGCGGACGGTTGTTGCCGGGGCGGGCATCGCGGTCGTCACCGGTCGAGCGGCGGTTGTCGAGATCGACCTTGGATTTCATCGAAAGCGCGATGCGGTTCCGCTTGAGATCGACTTCGACCACGGTGACCTGGACTTTCTGGCCGACCTTGACGACTTCCGAAGCATCCCGGATGAAGTGATCCGCGAGTTGCGAAACGTGGACGAGGCCGTCCTGGTGGACGCCGACATCGACGAAGGCGCCGAAGGCGGTGACATTGGTGACGATGCCGGGCAGCTTCATGCCGATCTGCAGGTCGCCGGGTTTTTCGACGCCGTCCTGGAACGAGAACATCTCGAATTGTTTGCGGGGGTCGCGGCCGGGTTTGGCGAGCTCGGCGACGATGTCCTTGAGCGTCGGCAGGCCGACCTGGTCGTCGACGTATTTGGTCAGATCGATCTTCTTGCGCGCGGCTTCGTTGCCCAGCAGTTCCTCGACCTTGCAACCGGCGTCCGCCGCCATTTTTTCGACGAGCGGATAGCGCTCCGGGTGGACGGCGGAGGAATCGAGCGGATGCTTGCCGCCCCGGACGCGGAGGAATCCGGCGGCTTGTTCGAAGGCTTTCTCACCGAGGCGCGGGACTTTTTTCAACTGCTCGCGAGAGGTGAAAGCGCCGTTTTCATTGCGCCAGGCGACGATGTTTTCGGCGAGCGAGGCGTTGAGGCCGGAGACATAGGAAAGCAGTTGTTTGGAGGCGGTGTTGATCTCGACGCCGACGGCGTTCACGCAGCTGACCACCGTGTCGTCGAGGCTGGCTTTGAGCGCGCGCTGATCGACGTCGTGCTGGTATTGGCCGACGCCGATGGCCTTCGCGTCGATCTTCACCAGCTCGGCAAGCGGGTCCATCAGCCGGCGGCCGATGCTGACCGCGCCCCTAACGGTGACGTCCTCGTTCGGGAATTCCTCACGGGCGACGTCCGAGGCGGAGTAAATCGAGGCGCCGCTTTCATTCACCATCACGACCGGGATGGAGGAGGGGAGTTTGAGCTTTTTGATAAAGGCTTCGGTTTCGCGGGAGGCGGTGCCGTTGCCGATGGCGATCGCTTCGATGTCGTGTTTTTTGATCAGCGCCATCACCTCGACGGCGGCTTCGTAGGCTTGTCGGTCCGAACCGGCGGTGGCGTGGAGCACCGTGTGATGGAGGAGTTTGCCCGAGCGGTCGAGCACCACGGTTTTGCAACCGGTGCGGAAGGCGGGGTCGATCGCCAACAGGCGTTTCTCGCCGAGCGGCGAGGCTAACAGCAGCTCGCGGAAGTTGTCGGCAAAGACGGTGATCGCGGTCTCATCGGCGCGCTTCTTGGCGAGCAGGCGGGCCTCGGTTTCCATCGACGGCATGAGCAGCCGCTTGCAGCCGTCCTCGACGGCTTGGGCGACGTGTTTGCCGGCGGGTCCTTTGGATTTCACCCAATCCGGCAGGGCGGTGGCGGTGACGCGCTCGAGCGGAACCTCGACGCGCATCAGCAGGAAACCTTCTTTTTCGCCGCGGCGGATCGCGAGCATCCGGTGGGACGGGATGGCTTGGAATGGCTCGCTCCACTCGAAATAGTCGCGGAATTTTTGGGCGTCCGCTTCCTCTTCTTTGCCATACATGATTTTGGAGGAAACGGTGGCGTCCTCTTCGTAAATCTTGCGGACGCGGCCACGAAGCGGGGCGTCATCGGCCACCCGCTCGGCGATGATGTCGCGGGCGCCGGCGAGCGCTTCGACGGTGCCAGGCACTTCCATTTCCGGGTTGAGAAACTTCGCCGCTTCCTCCTCGGGGTCGGCGCTTTGGTTTTCAAAAATGAAATCCGCGAGCGGCGTGAGGCCCCGCTCGATCGCCTTGGTGGCGCGGGTCTGGCGCTTCGGCCGGAAGGGGGCGAAAATGTCTTCGACGGCGGAAAGCGTGATCGCGGCTTCGAGCTTCTTTTTCAGCTCGGGAGTGAGCAGCGAGCGCTCTTCGAGGGATTTCAAAACGGCGGACCGGCGGGAATCCAGCTCGGCGAGTTGC
>JBIPMR010000198.1:0-6431 GCA_044369025.1 Luteolibacter sp. | reverse complement strand
TTCGGACCCAACGTCTATCATGGGATCCAGCACCGCAGCATGCAGCTGACGCAACGAATCGGTCCGGTGGACGAGCTCCGATTCTCCAAACATGATGCATGCTGCGCATTATGTTTGGCAGTCACTTCTAATTCGTATTGCAAATGATGCTGGGTGTGTATCCTTACACACAATGACAAGCCGCGAGATGATCAGGCTGCTGCATGAAGCGGGATGGCAAGAAACCCGGACCAAGGGAAGCCACCACCAGTTCAAGCATCCGGAGAAGCCCGGCGTCGTCACCGTGCCACACCCGAAAAAGGACATTCCCATCGGGACAGCCCGCGCCATTCTGAAATCTGCCGGAATCGACAAGCCATGAACTACCCAATCGCCATCGAACACGAACCGGGCAGCGCCTACGGGGTCCAATTTCCCGACCTTCCCGGCTGCTTCAGCGCCGGAGAAACCTTGGACGAAGCCATCGCCAATGCCAGCGAAGCGCTCGCCTTCCACATCGAAGGCTTGCTGGATGCGGGGGCGAAAATCCCGACGCCACTCGCTCTCGAATACCACGCCACCCATCCCGAATACACCGGTATGATCTGGGCCGTCGTCACGGTGGATCTCGCGTCGCTTTCCGGAAAATCCAAGAGGCTTAACATCTCGCTTCCCGAGCGGGTTCTCCGCCGGATCGACGCCGCCGCTGAGAAAAACGGCGAATCACGCTCCGGCTATCTGGCTCGGGTGGCGCTGGAGTCCGCGTGACATTTACCGCCTTGGGGTTGTCGGGCGTTGGGAGGATTTTTTGCGGGCAGACGCGATTTCCACGATCAGCCGGTGCAGGACGAGGCGGTGATCGAGGCCGGTGGTAACCAGTGCCTGGTCCGCCTTGAGGGTGGCCTCCATGACGCGCTGGAGTCCGGTTAGATCGAAGTTCGCCGCATTGTTCACCGCAAGGAAGATCGGGAAAACATTCACGCCCGAGCCGTCTTTTTTCTGCGGCAGCCAGGCGCGGTCCGCCTCGGCGAGCCGGTTGAGGCCGCCGGCGAAGGAGTTGTAGTTGCCGGTCGGCACCTTGAATTTTTCGATGATCAGCTTGGCCATGAACAGGTTTCTAACCACGCCGATGATCGAGGCGCGCATGATGCCGATCGCGGATTCGTCGGCTTCGAGTTGTTGGTCGATAAGCTGGATGGCGCGGGCGGCGTTGCCTAACTGAATGGCCTTGCCGATTTCAAAAACCACCGCCGCGCGGCTGAGCGGGACGAGCACGCGGACGTCGTCCTCGGTCACCTCGCGGCGCTCTTCGCCGAGGTAAAGATCGAGTTTTTCCAGTTCGTTGGTGATCTGCTGCGATTGCTCGCCGGCCAGCATCACAAACAAGGCCAGCGCATCCCGCTCGAAGGTCAGGCCGAGCTTGCGGGCGTTGGCGGTGACCAGCGAGGCCACCTGCTCCTGCCAATCGTCGCGGCTGGTATCGATGCGGTCGTGGACTTGGACGTTTGCCGCCTTTTCGATGTATTTCCAAAACGAGCGCCGCTTGTCCACGCCTTGCGCGGTGAGCAGGAATTTCACCCCGTCCGGAATCCCGCGTTCGAGGGTGGCGCGCAGGCTTTCGACGCCGGATTCGGTGCGTTGCGAGCGTCCGGTCACGTTGTCCGCGAGGAAATTGGCGTTGCGCAGCCAGACGACCTTGTCGCCGCCGAACATCGGGATCGTCAGCAGCGCCTGGACGGTGGAGGAGCAAATTTCAAACGCGGATTCGGAATTGTCGGCGATCCCGTCGATCGTCTCGTGGGTGAATCCGTCGTCCAAGCCGCCGGTGAGCTGGTTGTGAAGCACCAGCGCTTTTTCCCGGACGAGTCCTTCATCGCTGCCGACCACCGCGAAAAAATTTCCGGCGTTCTGGGGAGCTGTCTTTGCTTTGGCGGCCACGCCAAGGTCGTAGCGGGATGACGGACGCACTGCAAGCGTCGGCATGCGTCACTTGCGAGCCACCGCGACGGCCACCGCGCGGACCGCCTCATCGGTCGCGAACGCGCCGGCCGTGAACGCGATTTTCCGCGGCGCGGGCATGAGCAAGTCGAGTTCATCCGGCCCGGCCACGATTACCGCCGGTTTTCCCCGCCGCAGCGCGGTTTCCGCCAACGCCTCGCAGGAACTCTCTCCCGCATCCCCAACGATGACGACCTGGTCGCAATCCGCCAATTGTCGCTCCAAGGCCTCTTCGCGGGCCACCATTGCGGGTGCACCGGTATCGGAAAAGGTCACCCGCGCATCGTGGTAACGATGCCGGAGTTGCTGCACCAGCCACGCAACCCGCCGCGGCGAGAGGTTGGTCTGGCAAATCACTCCGAAAGCGTACGAAAATACCAACCGAGCGGTATCGGTGGTGTCCTCGATGATTTTGGTTCCCATCCCCGCACTTGCCAGCGCTTGGGATTCCGCATCCTCATGGCGGCCGATTACCAAGGTCTGCGCACCTTCCATCCGCAACAGTCCGAGGGCAATTTGGGCCCGCCGCACCCGGGGCGATGTCAGGTCTTCGATGCGGTGGCCCGCTTCCTCCCACGGCCGCCGTTGCCGGGAGGCGATGCCGGTGTAGGGGATCACCACCCGCGTGAAGCGGAAAAAGTCCGCTTCTTCGACGTGTTCAGTGATTCCCGCAGCGCTCAGGCAGGCGCTCACTCCCGCATCCGGCATGAAACGTCCCGCCACCGCGAGTTTCGAGGATTTCGCCAGCCCCAGCAATCCGGCGAGCGCCGACCGCGCGTCATCATCCATCCCCAGCGAGCGGGCGATTTTCAAATCGATCCGTGACGGGGCTTTGTCTGGCAAAGTAATCGGGCGGGAAGTTGGTTGAATCCGTTGCATGGCGGTTCACTTTGTATCACAAAGTGAAATGCGGGCAAGCCCATTATTTTCCCAAGCCGAGAATTTGTTCGAGCACTCCGAGGTAGGCGACGAAGGCCATCCGACCGGCGCCGGTGAGCGTGTAAAGCGTCTGCGGCCGGCCCTCGCCCGTGAGTTTTTCCCCGGCGATGAATCCGGCTTTTTCCAAAGTGCGGAGATGGGTGATGAGGTTGCCGTCGGACATATCGAGCTGGGATTTGAGGTCTTGAAACGCCCAGGATTCGACCCGCGAGGCGAGCAACGTCATGATGGAGAGCCGCCCTTTCTCGTGAATAGTTCGATCCAGTTGGGAGAAATCGATCATGCCGCTGTGTCTTCGCGAGTCCCCGTGGTGACGATCAAGGCACCGTAGATCAGGTGAAAACCGCCGAAGGCGATGGCCATCAGGCGCGAGCCGTTGGTGTGCTCGACCCACCCGGCAAGCACATCCACCACCGCCGTCACGCCGGCGAGGCTGCCCACGCCGAAAATCACGAAGGCCCAGCCAAGCCAGACCATCGACTTGGGCGCGAATTCGCGGATCGCAAGCAGGGCGAGGCCGTAATGCAGAATCCACAAACACGCGGCGGGTTTGTCCGCACCACTGCGGATGAACAGCAGTCCCAGAAATCCGCCCGCGATCAACGAGGGCAGCGCCCCGCGGACCGCCACCCGCAGCCCTGGGCTCCAGAACGGCCGATGGTTGGCGGTTTTCATGCGGAAAATTTGGAACACATTGAATGCCAACACCGAGGCCAGGCCTAGCAGCCACCAGAAGGCCCACGACCAGCCCAGGCGCCCCTCCGAAAGCCAAGCCGCCGCCAGCGCTGCCGCCCCGCCGATCAAGGCGGTCTCACCGGACAAGGCCCGGAAGACCGTCGCCCGTTCCATCACCGCGCGGATGATCCGCAATTGCTCCACCGCTTCTTCGCGCGTCGTCATGCCTTGCTTTGCCACACAAAGCCCATCGAATGCAAGAGGCATTCGCCATCGCGTCAGCCAGCCAATTTCCTATAAAAACCGTGCGATCCGGCCCGAACCGTGCATCTTCGGCGGCGTGTCCTATCTGGAAATCAAAAACCTCCACACCCATTTCACCCAGCGCGGCGCCTCGATTTTCAGCCCCGCCAAACAGGTTGTTCGCGCGGTGGACGGGGTCACGTTGTCGCTGGAAAAGGGCGAAATCCTGGGTCTGGTCGGCGAGTCGGGCTGTGGGAAATCCACCTTGTCGCGCACGATCATGCAGCTGGTGCCGTCCACCTCTGGCTCGATCACGCTCGATGGCGAGGATTTATCCAAACTCAGCGGCGCGGAAGTCCGCCGGCGGCGGCTCGATTTCCAGATGATTTTTCAAGACCCCTACGCCTCGCTCAATCCGCGGATGACGGTGTTTTCAACGCTCGCCGAGGCGGTGCGCCAACGCCACCCGAAGCTCAAAGGCGAGGCGCTTTCCAAGCGGGTGGAGACGCTGATGGCCACCGTCGGCCTCGACGCCAAGGTGATGCGCAAATACCCCCACGAGTTTTCCGGCGGCCAACGCCAACGCATCGCCATCGCCCGCGCGCTCGCGCCGGAGCCCAAGCTCATCATCGCGGACGAACCGGTGTCCGCCCTCGATGTCTCGATCCAGTCGCAGATCCTCAACCTGATCAAAACCCTCCAGAAAGACCTCGGGCTGACCATGATTTTCATCTCCCACGACCTCGGCGTGGTCCACTACATCGCCGACCGCATCGCCGTGATGTATCAGGGGAAAATCGTCGAATGCGGCCCGGCCGGCCAGGTTTTCCACGAGCCGCAGGCGGACTACACCCAGCGGCTGCTCGCTTCGATCCCGAAGCTGGTGGCGTGCGGTTAGATCGGATCATCGCATGCGGATTCAAATCATCGTCGCCGGCAAACCCGCGCTCGCCTATGCCAAAGCGGGCATGGAGGAATACTTGAAGCGCCTGTCGCGCTTTGGCGGCCACGAGATGATCGTGATCAAAGCGGGCAGCCGCGACGAGGTCTCGGAGCGGTTGTTGGAGCGCTCCCAAGGCTGCTTCCGGATCGCGCTGGACGAACGCGGCGAGCTGCTGAACACGCGGCGCTTCGCCGAGAAACTCGACGCGCTGGCGATGCGGGGCGACGTCAAGGCGGTGGCGTTTTTGATCGGCGCGGCCGACGGGCACAACGAAGCGCTGCGCGGGGCGTGCGACCTGGTGCTGACGATTTCGCCGTTCACGCTGCAACACGAGCTGGCGCTGCTTGTGTTGTTAGAGCAGCTTTACCGGGTGGCCTCGTTGAAGAGCGGCTCGCCGTATCACCGGGATTGAGGCGGGGGATTCGGACTTTGGGCATGTCGGTTGGAAACCGCCGCCACGATGGGTTTTATGAAACTAAACTTCGGATGCTGCACGCTGTCATTCCTCCTCGTCATCTTCGAAGAATTCTTCTCCTTCGGGGTCCAGCGGCGCGAAAAAGTGGAAGCCTTGTGGCCCCAACGCCTTTGTCAAAGTTTTCAGGATCCGGTTGCGTTTGGCCTCTCCGTCATAAGGTCCGGCGACGTAGAGAGGTTTGCTTTCGCTTCCATAAACGAATACCTCGGAACATTCCTTCGGGTTGATGCCACCCATGACTTTAGCCGCCTTTTTGTAGTCCGGGTGCGGTAGGAAGCCCAATCGACGGGCGTATTCGACAGCACCTTCCACCAGTTTCCGGCCCCACGCGGCCGAGTTCTCGCGAGGCGGAGTACCCGAGTAATCCAAGCAAGCGTCGTCTAAAAATTCTGTGAATTCAGCCGGCAGAGAACTGGCGGAAAAACGCGTCTTTCACACCCAGGCAGAAGACATCCAGCAGGAATACCCCGGCCTCGACCCGGCCGTCTGATTTATAGCGGGCAATCACTTGGTGGCCTTTGCCTATTTCAAACAGATTGTGCGCACAGAATGTTTTCGGAGGAGGATTCATGCGGACGGATTCCACGGGATTTTGTCACGATTGCCAGCACGACTTCATTTTTGAAGCATGTCGCGGCCAAGTGGTCTGAGTTTTTTCGCCGCCGGGGTATTTGCATTGCGGGCGAAATGAATTTCGCGGTCCGTGAAGCCGGACAAGCGAACGAACCAGGTCAGCGCTGGCGTTTTTCACTGTTGCGCATGAGGGTTTGTGAAAGTGCCCGGGCGGGAAAGTGGCTGGCGCGTCTCTCGCCTCCAGTCCAATGCCTTTAGGGATTGGTCGGAGATATTTTTGCCGCGGTAGGGGCGAATGAAATTAGCCGGTGTCGCCGCTGCGCTCTGCCACCGCACTCCACACCTTGGCGGCCCTTTGGACTGCGGTGGGAAGCGAAGCGCCACACCGCTTTGGATGTTTGATCAGCATCGGCACTTTGGCTTCGCCACCGGCTAATTTCGGCGATCCCTCCGGGACAGGACTCAAGTTGGCGGGATCGAATCCTTAAAGGCATTGCCTTCCAGTCTGCCAGATCAGGGCGAGACGCCCGGACAACTGTCTGGCGCGAGACGCACCAGCCACGATTTAACAATTGTGACGCCCGGCAGAATACTAGAGCGGCACTT
>JBIPMR010000197.1:0-6434 GCA_044369025.1 Luteolibacter sp. | reverse complement strand
CTCGCCTGCCAGATGGGCAATCAAGGCCACTCCAACGGCGGCATCCTCGTGCTCGAAGAGTGGGTGAAAGCAGGCGTGCTCGGAAATGTGAACGAAGCCCACTGCTGGGCGGGCCCCATCTGGAGCTACCCCGATGCACGCCCTGCGGAGGCGCCAGTGCCCGCCGGTCTTGATTGGAATCAATGGCTCGGCCCCGCTGCGATGGTGCCTTACAGCTCCAAATATCTGCCCGCACAGTGGCGCGGCTGGTTTGAGTTTGGCAATGGCACGCTCGGCGACTGGGCCTGCCACAACATGGACGCGCCGTATCACGTGTGGGGTCTCGATTGCCCCAGCCGTGTGGAGATCGAATCGTCAGGCCCCAGCAAGCTCTCCTTCCCGGCCAAGGTCAAAATCACCTACACCTTTCCCCCCAGCGCGACACGCGGCGAGTTCAAGCTGCATTGGTACCACGGCGCAGACCACGCTCTGAAGCGTCCGCCAGAACTCGAGGCCGCGCGCGCCTTTCCGGATGGCGGAACGCTCATTCACGGCAGCAAAGCCACCGTCCTCATGGGCACCCACGCCGGTACACCCCGCGTGATCCCCGAGGCCAAAATGCAGGAGCTCAGCACCTCACTGCCCAAGGTAAATTTGAAGCGCTCCAACCACTGGGACAACTGGCTGCTCGCCATCAAAGGCCAGGAAACCTGCCGCTCCAACTTCGCCTACGGCGGCCGCCTCACCGAGACCATGCACTTTGGCAACATCGCCCTGCACGTGAACCGCAGCCTCACCATCAACCCCGCAACCCGCAGCATCATCGGCGACGAAGAAGCCACCGCCCTCATGCACGGCCCCGCAGCGCGTGAAGGCTGGAAGGTGTGAAGAAGACGGCATAACACCGCGCCAACGCCACCCAAAACGGCGCCTGCGCAGATGAATTGAAGTACGACAGGCACTCCTGTCTGTCGATCAGCGCTTTCCAATTCACCCCAAACCGACGGACCATGTCCACCGCACTTATAGCATTTTCCGAAACGGATTTCCGGAAAGCGAGTTTAGAGACGGTCGCCGACGGCTTGAGGACAAGCTGCCCAACCTCGCGGTGGGCGCGCGCAGGCCCAGCGCAGGTAGGGCTTGTCTGTCCTCAGACTGCCGTCGTCGAAGCCCATGATCCTCGATCAAGAAACACCTCGCTAAACGGAAATGAGTTTTGCGAACCGCTATAGCAGACTCTTCTGCCAGGCTACCTCAGAATTTAAGGCGCTCTAAGCGCCCCGGATTTGACTCTGATTCGCGCTTGTTCGCGTTCATTTCTCTGCATTCGTGTTGACGTTCAATCCACCTGCTCCGGATCAGTATAAGGACGACACACACCTCTGCCCCATGAAGCACAGCGTCACCGAGCTCCCCTTCAACAGCTTCCTCGGCCTCGAATCATCCCCCGATCCCGCGCAACTCCTCCGCCTTCCAGCAGGCCCCCACTACCTCAACCACCTCGGCACCGTCCACGCCAGCGCCCAGCTCGCGCTCGCCGAAGCCTCCAGCGGTGAATTCCTCCTGCGCTCCCTCGACCCCGACTCCGGCGTCATCCCCGTCGTCCGCCGTCTAGAATCCAAGTTCCGCAAACCCGCCAACGGTGCCATCACCTCCACCGTCACAACCCCACTCGAAACGCTCGACCAACTCCGCGCCGATCTCGCCGCCAAAGGCCGCGCCATCGTCAGTATCACCGTCGAAATCCACGACGAATCCGGCGCCCACACCCTTTCCGCCTCCTTCGAGTGGTTCATCACCAAGCTGCCATGAACGTCGGCATCTTCATCTATGACGACATCGAAGTCCTCGACCTCAGCGGCCCCTTCGAAGTCTTCTCCGTCGCCACCCGCGTCAAAGCCCGTCTGGAGCCCGGATCTCCGCCGCCCCCCTTCAACGTCTTCACCATCGGCGAAACCACCGCCCCCATTCACGCCTGCGGTGGCCTCATCGTCACTCCCACCTTCTCCTTCGCCGATCATCCGCCCATCGATCTCCTCCTCATCCCCGGCGGCATCGTCTCAGCCGAACTCAAAAAGGAAAAGGTCATCCACTGGATCGCCACCACCTCCGCCAAAGCAAAGCTCACCGCCAGCGTCTGCACCGGCTCCTCCCTCCTCGCCCAAGCCGGCCTCCTCGATGGCAAACATGCCACCACCCACTGGGCCGACATCGACGACATGAAATCCATGTTCCCCAACGTCACCGTGGAAAAAGACATTCGCTGGATCGATCAAGGCCACATCATCACCTCCGCAGGCATCTCCGCCGGCATCGACATGGCCCTCCATCTTGTCTCCAGCTTAGACTCCGAATCCCTCGCCCTCGCCACCGCCAAACAGATGGACTACCGCTGGATAAAATCATGAACACTCTCACCTCCCCGGAAGCCCTGATACAGCGCCAGCTCGACGCCTACAACGCGCACGACCTCGACGCCCTCCTCGCAACCTACGCCGAAGACGCGAACCTATTCGAACACCCTGCCACCCTTCTCGCCTCCGGCCACTCCCAGCTCCGCGCCCGCTTCGCACTCCGCTTTCAAGAACCCAATCTTCACGCGCATCTCATCAACCGCATTGTCCTTGGTCGCTTCGTGGTCGACCACGAACGCGTCACCCGCACCTTCCCCGAAGGCACCGGCACCATCGATCTCGTCGCCACCTACGAAGTCGTTGACGGCAAAATCATCAACGCTTGGTTTCTCGCCAGCCCCAAAACACTCGACTCACAAACCTGAACTGCCATGCCATCCAAAACCGAAAACGCCGACCTGAGTGATGCCGAATTCATCAACACCCGGCTCAGCTCCGCCAAGTTTCACGATGTGAATCTCTCAGGAGCCCGGTTTGTCGATGTGAATCTGTCCTCCGCACATTGGGAGGACGTGAACCTCACTGGCACAGTCATCTCCAACGCCAACTGCTCACACATGAGCATCGCCAACGCCTGCTACGAAGGCATGCGCATCGACGGCATTCTCGTCACCGATCTGCTGCAGGCTTATCGCAGCCAGTCGTCATGAATGATCAACGCCAACCCAACGCCGGTTGGACCTTGACCAACGCATCCGATACCTCAGCCCCCGGCTGCGACCTCGTACGCCAATGGCTGCGCGAGCACAACGGGGCGGTGAATCCGACATTCATGGAGAAGCTGCAACAGCCTGAGCACGCATCCCAGCCCCTCATCCTTCTCACTCATGCCGACGGCGAAACAGTAGGCGGCCTCTTCGCTGAAACCCAGCTATCCTGGCTGCGCATCTCCATCATGGCCGTGCATCCCGACTGGCGTTCCAAAGGCATCGGCTCCGCCCTCCTCGCCGAAGCCGAACGCCTCGCCCTCGAACGCGGCTGCAAGCATGCCTATGTCGATACCATGGAATATCAGGCCCCTCAGTTCTACTTGTCCCATGGCTTTGAAATCGTCGGCCAGATTCCCGACTGGGATTCGCACGGACACAGCAAAATCTACTTCTCCAAGAAAGTACAGACACAGGCCCTCAACCCCTCATCCTCCTCACCCACGCAAACGGCGAAGTAATAGCAATGCTACACGAGAGCCCCACCGCGTTGCCAGCAGCGCCCTTGTTCGGCCTTTGTGATTACAGGACGTTGCCTGCATCCGTTTTTGTTCGCCTTCTTTGGTCCGGAGACCTTTGTCATAGGGCCCCCGGGGTGAAGGTGGCAAGGGCGAGTGGCTCGTCGAACGGAACTCCAAGCGGTCCAACCCGGCTAACAGCTCTGGAATGCCCACGCTGATGTCCCGCCACAATCATGCAGATAATCTCGCCTCGGTATCGCAGCGCGACGGACTCACCATCGGGTGTCCAAGTGGTGCCGAAATCCTCGGCTGCTGGCGACTGAATAAACGAGCGATCTGTGGCTATGTCGGCTGCAATCCGAGGAGTCTCACCCTGGCGCACTCGCTCCCAGTCCACAGTAGCAGGCGGAGGTGCTGTAACGAACGCTGGGCAGTCTCGTGCAGGCCGGGTGACCTCTGGATGGGACAAGTAAAGCCACACCATGCCATCACCCTCCTCAAGGATGGCAACTCGCTGGGAAACCGGGTGCCTCCAAGAGAGAAACAGTCCTCGCTCGTCAGATTGATCGGCTGCAGGAACATCCATGATGAGTACGTGTTGAGTTGGGCGAACGACTCGAATCAGGCGACGGCGAGCGGTTAGCGTCGATGACACGACAAATCCCATACGAGCCTCCTGCCTGCATCCGTTTTGTTCGCCCTTGTTCTCGCGATGGTCTTGCACATGGCGGTGCCTGATCATCAGTTCATGACTCCACGGCCTAGCCTCTGCATGAGAGCCGAAACAAAGGCGCTCTCATGCTGTGGGCTCATGAATGCCGATCTTGGAATGATGTGAAAGCGAAGTCCTGTAAGTCGTATGACGACCTTGTCGGTAAGAGTGGCCATCTCTCTGACGCATGACCAGCTCGTCACGGTCTGATTGGCGGCTGTGGCCTCAAAGAGCCCTTCATCTCTAGTCTCAAAGCGATGCCCTCCCAGCACACCAGGCTGAATAGCAGCAAGGCATGCAGATAGCGCTGAAACGACAAGAGCAAATGAAACCGGCAGCATGGCGAATAGAGCAACCCTGAGAATGGCAGCAAAGGCGCTCGAAAGGGTCGGACTAGAGCCGTGTGATAGACCAATGCAGAAGGAAATCACTCCCAAGGCGAACATGGCGAGGGTCACAGTCCGCAAGAGTCGAGAACGCAGTGCCATCTCAAAGACCCCGGCAAACACACTGCCGGGCGTAAGGTTCGTCTGGACTGCCAAATGGGCTGGATCAGCGGTTGTCATGGCGTATTGAGTGGGGCGAAAGACTCGGGATCAGGCGACGGCGAGCGGTTAGCGTCGATGACACGACGGATGCCATACGAGCCCCCTGCCTGCCTCCGTTTTGTTCGCACTTGTTTCGACTGTGATCAAAGTAGTCATGGTTGTCGTTCTGGCAGTCTCAAATCGTCTAGGAGACTCTCAATCTCGGTTTGCAAGCGTAGTGGCGGGTGCTCAGTCAACAATATTGGACCGATTGTTCGTTCGCACGATTCAAGTGTGACGCAAAGCCAGTATAGAGGATGGGACAAAATGTGTCCGTTGGGGGTGAGTCTAATCGAACATACTTCGGAGGTAAGGAAACGCCATGCTCCCCGGCCAGCGTCATCGGTAACCTCAATGGTGACAGCATCTCCAACCAAGGTCAATCCGCGCGGTCGGTAGATGATCGCGACGAGCGCCGTCATAGCAGCAATCGTGAAGACAACAGTCTGGAAGCCCTGTGTCCTCCCAGATGCTGTGCCGACGAACCACGGAAGCGATCCGAAGCATACGGTTCCGCCAACTATCAAAGCGAATAGTCGCCAGTATCTCGGAACGTCAGACTGCACGTTAATTCTCATGGTTGGGCGAACGTCTCGGATCAGGCGACGGCGAGCGGGAATGGAGCGAACCGAGCGGAGCGAGATAGACAGCCAAAGGCTGCCCGTAGGGTGCGAGTGGGAACTCGCATCAACCGACATAGCTTGCAAAAGGCAACCCGAAGGGCAGCGCCGGGAGGCGCTGGCAACCGTCGATGACACGACAGATCCCATACGTGCCCCTGCCTGCATCCGTTTTGTTCGGCCTCGTTGGTGGATATGCTGCTTTCATGAGTTCCAGTAGGTGCTCTCTGGAATGCCTCTGGCTCGGAAAAGGGCGGCCACTGGGTCATCCCGATGCCGGATACTCTCCAGAGTCGTCTCGTCAACGACATCGGAAAGGGGTATGTTAGAAGATAGTCGTTCAAGCAGAGCTGCGGTCAATTGGGTGTGCCGCTTGAGGATCGTCGATGTCGAAATGACAGAATCTCCAGCGTCATTGATGTGTGTGACGGAAGCTCCTCGTGCGAGCAACTCTAAACAAATCTCTGTCCTGCCAAGCTGAACCGCCTCCTGGAGTGGTGTGGAGCCGAAGTGGTTCACTGTATCAATCTCAGCTCCAAGCTCAATCAACTCCGAAACCAAGGACGAAGCATCCTCGACGGCCATCCAATGCAGCAGCGTCTCTCCAAGGCCACTTCGTGCATCCAAAAGCGACCTGTCCCGCCTTAGCCGCGACAACGCTTCTTGTGGTGCGGACAGAAGAAGGTCACGCAACTCGTAAAACGGAGGTCTGGTAGTGTTGTTAGCCACGGGTGACTCGGCTAGTTGGGCGAACGTCCCGGATCAGGCGACGGCGAGCTGGAACCGTCGATGAGACGACAGATGCCATCCGAGCCCCCTGCCTGCCTCCGTTTTGTTCGGCATTGTTCATCCTTGAGATTCACATATCATGACCGGCGCTCCAGATGGATCTATAGCCAGACACATTCGTTGCCCCTTCCAATTGTAGTTCACCGTCATCTCCTGGTGGATGCG
>JBIPMR010000196.1:0-6445 GCA_044369025.1 Luteolibacter sp. | reverse complement strand
ATTAATTGCGCAAGACGGATTTTCATTGCGTGTTGTATTTCGCTGCCAGGGAGAATGGGAATTGCGCGGGCATCATGCAAGGGATCATTCGCCCACTCCGGCAAGATCTTTGAGAGATGCGGAACGACCCATCACCGGTCCTGAGCAGCAGAGCGGCATCGGGACTCAGCCGTCGGCATTCCATTTCCATCCCGGGTGCCTTACGTAGGCAAGTGAGTCCTTCACGCTGATGCCTTGACTTGCCTGCGAGGCATAAAGGGCACGCCGCTGGTTCAGCAATTTCAGCTCATCCGGAGTCGCCTGATATCGGTTGCGATAGGGAGCCTGATTGCCGACCAACATCACGAAATACCCCTCCAGGCCGAAATCGCTCACACTCGTAGGCAGGCGGTAGCGGACGAATCCCGACGGTCCGTTTTCCGCATAATAGTCCAGGAGCTCCCGGATTCCCGATAGATCAGTCTCCTCCCGGCAGCGCTGCCAGAATGGAGTGTCATCCGCCTTGTTGAGTTGATAGTGCAGCCCGAGGAAATCCCGGATTTCCCGCCAGGTGGACCCCGTGACATCATTGTAAAGCGACCGCACCGAGTCCGTCGGCTTTAGATTCGACTGGATCAGCATGTCCACCAGGTCCTTGGAGTGCGCGCAGACCACCATCAAAGCGGTCGCTTCCAGCGGTTCGACGAAGCCGCCGGAATTTCCAATCGCGACCACATTGTCAACCCACATTCGCCGGTAGCATCCGCTTCGGAATTTCACGACCCTTGGATTTTCCGGCACCTTTGGATTCTTGCGTTTGAACTCCTCCGCCGCCTGATCGTCCGAAATCATGTCGGAACAATAAACGTATCCCCGGTTGATAAAATTCTCGTGCTCGATCTGCCAGCACCAGCCGCTGTCCATGGTTTCCGCCGTGGTATAGGGCAGGATAGGCTCGGACGTCCGCTCCCAGCCACCCACCACCGCCCGGTCGCAGAACAGGGTTTTATTGAAACTCTCGAACGGCTCCTCCAGCACCCTGCCGAGCAACTCACTCCTGAAGCCACTCGCATCGATGAAGAAATCCGCTTCAAGACGCCGGCCGTCGGCGAGATGGATCGCCGAGATCCCAGCGGGTCCGCGATCCGCGCCGATCATCTTGCCGTCGGTGATGTGAACCCCCACCTCCTGCGCCACGGCCTCGAGGGTTTGCACCAGCTTGTGATTTTCAATATGGAAGGCGTGCCAGGGCTGGATATCAGGTGCCTGGTTGGGCTGCCTTGCGAAAGCCTTGCCCTCCCGCATCAGGGACGCGGGGAGGTCCATGTCGGTGAACTCCTCCTCACAGAAATATCCATTAGGAAGTTTCATCCCGGCCCACTGCATGTCCATCTGTTTGGCGAACGTGTAGTCGAAGCGTTTCCGCGTGCCCCACAGGAAACGGATGCCAAGCTTCCACGTCGGCTCCGCCATCTGATAGAATTGCTTGCGCTTGATTCCGAGATAAGTGAACAAATGCTCCGGAAAATTCGGTGTGGTTCCCTCCCCGACTCCGATCACCCCGATATCCGGATCACGAACGATTTGGACTTCAAGCGACGGAATTTTCCGCTTCAGCGAAAGAGCGGCAATCAGGCCGGCACTACCGGCACCTAGGACAATAATATTCTTGATCATCTGGATTTGAAGTTGAAGCGGCTACTCGAAGTCTGGATTTAACCAGCGCTCGCCAGGCTGTTTAGCACCGCTCATTCACCACGTCCAGTAACTATCTTGAGGTATGTCCGGGATGGATCACGCCGGATCAATCCACACGACGCCAGCCCGATCCCGGATCGCATTTGATCGTCCGAAATGAGTTTCTCCAAAAAAATCGGATTTCCATGTCGGGTTTCTGACGGCCATTTCGCTTCTTCATTGTAACGGTCATTCCGGCCGCGTTTATCCAGTCGTAACATCCGGTCACCGGGTGCGACCCCTCCCATCGTCTCATTAAAAACCATGAATCGGAAAGTCCTCCTCCAATCCACCATTCTGGCCCTCGGACTCGAAGGCGCGCTTCAAGCCCAAACCTGGGATTACGGTGCCGCCACCCGGAATTGGACTGATGCACTCAACTGGAATGGAGACGTCGTTCCTACGACCGGGGTCGTGACGATCAACAACGCAACAGCGGGTCAAACCCCCATCATCGCCACCACCGTCAGCCGGACTGGAGCCGACACCTTCGTCGGCAATGGTGCCGCAGGCACGCTCGACATCAACTCCGGCGGCAGTGTCAGCACCTCGACCAAGTGGATCTTCGTCGGGAATGGAACCGCCGGAAACGGCACCCTCAACGTCAACACAGGCGGCACGCTTACTTCTGACAACGACGTTCGCTTAGCGACGAGTCCGGCTACCGGCAAGTTGAACGTGAACGGTGGAACCATCACGGTTGCTCGCGTGGTATCAGGCCTGTTGGGAACCATTTCGGTCAGCAATGGTGGAAAGCTCACCACCACTGGCACATCCACCTCCAACGGCGCTCCGGACATCGTGCGCCTCACCACCTCGTCCTTTGGCCCAGGTTCCCTGGTTTCCTCGGCCCGTGACGTGAGTTATGCCGCCGGTGCCAGCAGTATTTCCGGTGGCTCGCTCTCTGGTGCCGGCCAAATCTTTCTCGGCCAAGGTGTCACCAACAGCCTGGACATCAGCAGCGGCTCCGCTACCAGCGGCTCCTGGATGGTTGTCGGCATCAATGCCAGCGGCAACGGAACAATCAATCTTTCGGGAACCGGAGTCGTTAATGCCACCAATGTCAGCACCACGGCTTTCACCACGATCGGTGCGAACAACAATGCGGTCGGCATCGTAAATCAAAGCGGCGGCACTTGGAACCAGGGTGGACTTGGAATCATTCTCAGCGAGGGCGGGACCGCCACGGGAACCTACAATCTCGACGGCGGAGACCTCAACACTCCCCGGATCTATAGCAACACGGCCAACGGCCGCCTGAACCTTAATGGAGGCACCTTGCACGCCACCAAAGACGCAGCCGATTTCATTTCCTCGAACCTAGTGGTGGACGTCAAATCCGGTGGTGCGAAAATCGACTCGAACGGTTTCAACATCACCACTGCGGCCAATCTGGCAGGAGTTGGTTCCCTGGAAAAACAGGGCGCGGGTTCACTCAACCTGACCGGCACTGGCAATAGCGTCGACACCGCGACGGTTTCGCTTGGCACGCTTTACATCAGTGGTGCCCTCGCAGCCGCCAACGGCACCACCGTTGACAGCGGAGCAACGATCGCTGCTGGCGATTTTGATGGTGGCTCGCTCTCCGGCGACTTGCATCTGGCTTTGGGATCCACGATCGACATCAGCAACGGCTTGCTTACCGTTGACAGTGGCAGCACCGTTTCTTTCGGCGGGTTCGGATTCTCAGACATTGCTGGCTTCGACGTCTTCAGCGCAGCTAGCGGTACTTATACCGTTCTCGGCGGCACGTTCACGCTCGACAGCACGAATATCAGCAACTTCGGTCTGGCTAACGCATTGGATCTGGGAGGCGGCAAGTCGGCTTACTTCCAGGCAGGCAGCCTATCCGTAGTCGTCATTCCCGAACCAAGCGCGGTCCTGCTAGGAAGCATTGGAGTCCTCGCACTTCTTCGTCGCAGAAGGTTCTGAGCGGATCTCCAGCCACCAGGCTTTCATCGGGCGAAATGCTGGCTGCCACCACGGCCTGGCATTTCGCCTTACGTTTGTCATGGAACCGCAACCATTGGCACCAAAACTTTCAGGATGGAAATCAAACAGACCGCAGAACCACTTCGCCGCCCGTCCGTGACCCGGTCGTTCTGGCGAACTTTCCTATCCACTTGTCTGCTCGCCTGTGGCCAGACAGCGTCAGCGGATCCCACAACCTGCTATCTGTTCTCCTATTTCACCACACAGAATGGCGGCCTTCGCCTGGCATACAGCGAGGACGGATACTCCTTCCATCCGTTGAACAACGGGGCGAGCTATCTGCTACCGGCATTGAGCGGGGACAACCTGATGCGCGACCCGTCGATTGTCCTTGGGCCGGACAATGTGTTTCATCTCGTCTGGACGACATCCTGGGCCAGCAAGACCATCGGTCACGCATCCTCCACCGATCTCTTGAACTGGTCCACCCAGCAGGAGCTTTCCCTCTGGAGCGGTCACCCGAAAGAGGGCCTCGTCGAGTTCACCTGGGCGCCGGAAATCACATACGACGCCGCCAACAGCCGCTATCTCATCGTATGGGCGTCCGATCTAACTGGAACCTATTCCGACGGATTGGGAGACGACTACAATCCCCGGCAATACGCCTCCACCACCACGAATTTCACGAACTTCGAAGGTCCACGGCTCTTCTTCAATCCGGGCTACGATGTGATCGACGCCACCCTTCTCCAGCAGAACGGCACACACTACATGGTCTTCAAGGACGAAACGCAGTTCAACGTAAACCACAAGTACCTGCAACTCGCCGAGAGTCAGGCCGTGGACGGAGCGATGGATGCAGCTTACGGCAACATCACTCCCGCTGGGACCGGTTTCACTCCTTCCGGTCGCTGGTGCGAGGGAGCCACGGCAGCCAGGGTGGGCGGCGACTGGATCGTTTATTATGACGCCTACACCTCAGGTTATTACGGTGCATCCCGCAGCTCGGACCTCGTCAACTGGACGGACATCACCAGTCAGGTCTCGTTGCCCGCAGGCGCGAGACACGGCACCATCATCGAGGTTCCGGTTGCCGTGGTGAAAAACCTCACTCCCACTCCCGACACCCCGACGAGCTTGCAGGCTGCGGCCAATCACACGGATGTCCAACTGAGCTGGGCGGCCGCCACGAATGCGACGAGCTACAAGATCATGCAGGCGACACAGCCCGGTGGGCCTTATGTCATCGTCGCAACCGACGTGACGGATACCAGTCATGCGGTCGCCGCGCCCGTCGGGGTAACCCGCTGGTATGTGGTCAAAGCAACCAACGGACTCAATGAAAGCACCATTTCGAACGAGGTGGCGGCCCAGGCACTGGCACCGGAGATGAGGGTCTATCTGCCCTTTGACGAAACAAGCGGCACTTCTGCGGCGGACGCTTCCGGCAATGGCAAGGACTCCCAACTGATCAACGGTCCACTCTGGGGTACGGGGCGCTTTGGCAACGCCGTGGATCTCGACGGCAGCAACGATCACGTCAGCCTGCCGTTTGGCATCGTGGACGACCTGACCAGCTTCACCGTCTGCGGTTGGACAAAACCGGATACGGACATCCAATGGGGCCGCTTGTTTGATTTTGGAAACGGCACGACCTATCACATGCTGTTGACCCAGAGAAGCGGTGGAGGCACGGCACGCTTCGTGATTACCGAAACAAGCTATAACAACGAGCAGCGGGTCAATGGCCCCAGTCCCTTGCCCACGGGAACCTGGTCGCATTTCGCCGTCACGAAAACCGGCAACACGGGCATCCTGTATATCAATGGCGGGGAAGTCGCACGCAATGAGTCGATGACACTTTCCCCTCCCGACCTCGGCGGCACCACGCAGAATTGGATCGGCCGTTCCCAATACGCCGCCGATCCATATTTCAACGGGAAAATGGATGATTTCCGCATTTACGCGGGCGCACTGAGCGCCGCCGAGGTGACCGCGCTTGCCAACCCATCCAATGTTCCTCCGGCAGCACCACAAAACCTGAACCTAAGCAGCGGAGTGGACGACGTGACGCTTTCCTGGAACGCGGTCAGTGGATCGACGGGTTACACCGTGTGGCGGGCAACTTCACCTGACGGACCATTCACGGTCATCGCAAACGGCCTCACCGACACTAACTTCACTGATGCGGATCCCGTAGGCAGCGGGACCAGTTACTACCGGGTCGCCGCGCTGAATGGTAGGGTCGAGGGCGGTTCATCCAAGCAGGTAAGCGTGGAGTTCAGCACAGCGGTGGGCACGGATGACGTGTTCCTCTTCGTCTATTTCACCGGTAACGGTGAGCAGGTGTATGCGGCTTACAGCGAAAACGGCCGCAACTACTCCGCGCTCAACGGCGGCTCACCGGTTTTCACACCACCCGCATGGCCAAGTGAAAACCTGGCCCGCGATCCCTCGGTGCTGTTTGAAAACGGCACCTTTCACCTGGTCTGGACCTCCGACTGGGAAGGGGCGTCGCTCGGTTATGCATCGTCGCCGGATCTTCTCAACTGGTCCGCGCCCACGCAGATCATGCCGTTCCCGGGCGAGCAACCGCGGAATGTCTGGGCTCCGGAATTCTATCACGACCGCGTCGCGGACAACTACAAAATCGTCTTCTCATCCTCACTGGCGTCGGAACTCAACGACGGCGACGGCAGCCAGGACCCGGCGGCACCCACCTGGGACCAGCGCCCCTACGCCATCACCACCACGGACTTCACGTCGTTTTCCAATGCATCGCTCTTTTTGGACCAGA
>JBIPMR010000195.1:0-6446 GCA_044369025.1 Luteolibacter sp. | reverse complement strand
CCGCCGTCTCGCTCGGCCTCGGCCGCACCCGCATCCTGTTCCGCCACATCCTGCCCAACGTCATCGGCCCCATCATCATTTACACCACCCTCGCCGTCCCGGGCATCATGCTGTTGGAAAGCGTGCTTTCCTTCCTCGGCCTCGGCGTCAAACCGCCTAACAGCTCGTGGGGCATCCTGATCAAGGAAGGCGCCGACCGGATGGAAATCAACTGGCTGCTGTTGTTTTTCCCCTCGATCTTCTTCGCCAGCACCCTCTTCGCCCTCAACTTCCTCGGCGACGGCCTGCGCGACGCGCTCGATCCGAAATCCGCCAAGGATTAGCCTTCGCTCCAAATACAAGGACAGCCGTCCCTCGCGGAACGCCTGCCTTGATAGGGGTTGGGTTTTGGGGGGGATTGGTGGGGGAATTATTTGACCCGGACCACGAGCACCCGGCGGTCGAGCACCATCTGCTCCTCGGAGCCGTTAGGGAACTTCGGATGGTTCTCACCGTAGCCGTGGGCACTCTCGAGTGGGCCTGAGGCCAGCCCGCCCATTGTCGCAGGACCCGTGCCGCATTCCCCATGACCCCGGAAACCTTGCCGTTTATGGGTTCTACGGACTCAAATCCCGGCACTACATCCTCTCTCGGGGTCAGCATCTTATCGCCACTCCAATTACTCACGATCATTTCACCACCATCATTATGAGCACTCTCAGCATCCGTCTTCCCAATTCCATCCACCAACACGCCAAGCGCTTGGCGCAAGACGAGGGAATCTCGGTCAACCAACTCGTCAGCAGCGCGCTGGCCGAAAAACTCTCCGCTATCGACGCGGAACGTTACTTGAACGAACGGGCCGAACGCGGCAAGGCGGTCAATATCGACGCCATTCTCGCCAAGGTGCCCGAAATCGAGCCGGAAGCGCACGATCGGATCTCTCCGTGACCGCATGCGGCCCGCAGGATCTTCACGCCTTCCAAATTCTTGGTTGGCAGCCCCGATCCCGCCGCCTAGCTTCGCGCCCTTCGATGTCAGACAAAAACCATTTTCATTTCACCGGCATTTGTGGCACCGCCATGGGAGCCGTCGCCGCCGCCATGAAACAACGCGGCTTCACCGTCACCGGCTCCGACGCCAACGTTTACCCGCCGATGTCCGATTTCCTCCGCGGCCAAGGCATCACCCTCACCGAAGGCTACGCCGGGGAAAACATCCCCGCGGCCACCGACGTCGTGATCATCGGCAACGCCATTTCGCGCGGCAATCCCGAGGCCGAGGCCGCGCTCGACCGCAAGCTGCTCTATCATTCCCTGCCCGAGGTGATGAAGGAATTCTTCCTCCGCGGCAAACGCAACTTCGTCGTCTCCGGCACCCACGGCAAGACCACCACCTCGTCCATGCTCGCGTGGATCTTCGTCAACGCCGGCCGCGATCCCGGCTACATGATCGGCGGCCTGCCGAAAAACCTCGGCCAGGGCGCGCATTTCTCCGACTCCGAATTCAACGTGCTCGAGGGCGACGAATACGACACCGCCTTCTTCGACAAGCGCTCGAAATTCCTCCACTACCTCCCGGAATGCGTCGTCGTCAACAATGTCGAGTTCGACCACGCCGACATCTACAACCACCTCGACGAAATCAAACTCACCTTCCGCCGCCTGCTCAACATCGTCCCCCGCGGCGGCATGGCCTACATCAATGGCGACGAACAAAACTGCCTCGACGTCGCCCAAGGCGCGCCCTGTCCCGTCACCACCGTCGGCTTCGGCGAGAACTGCTCGCTCCGGATAGAAAATGTTAGCTATCAGCCGGACCGCAGCTCCTTCACCCTCGGCGGCATTCCCTACTCCACCCGCATGACCGGCGAGTTCAACGTCCGCAACGCCGCCATGGCCATCGCCGCCGCCACCTTCGCCGGCCTCAGCGCCGACGAAATCCGCGCCGGCCTCGAATCCTTCGACGGCGTCGCCCGCCGCCAGGAACTCCGCGGCGAGGCCAACGGCATCAAGATCATCGACGACTTCGCCCATCACCCCACCGCCATCCGCCTCGCCGTGCAGAGCCTGCGCCAGCGCCACCCGGATTCGCGGATCTGGATCCTGTTCGAACCGCGCTCCAACACCACCCGCCGCGCCGTTTTCCAAACCGAGCTCGCCGAAGCGCTCGCCGCCGCCGATTTCGCCATCGTCGCCGCCATCCCGGACCTCCACAAAATCCCGGAAAACGACCGCCTCAACCCCGACCAGCTCTCCGCCGACATCGCCCGCCTCGGCGGCCGCGGTTTCTATCTACCCGATCTCGAAACCATCATCGCCAAGGTCAAGGAAACCGCCGCCCCCGGCGACATCATCGCCGTCCTCAGCAACGGCGGCTTCGGCGGGATCCATGAAAAATTGTTAGCGGCACTCGCCTGATTCGTGGGTCGCTGCGGCAAACCTTCTGGTGCCTGCGCAGGCTGGCCCGAGCGCCGGAACACCCCGTTCCCGGTCTCCCATGGATTTCCCCGCGCGCGGAAATTGCGGCTTCTCCAACTGATCGCTCTGGCCCAGCTCGTGCGGCTGCAACGACGAGGACCATGCCATCGAATCCTGCTGCGGATCCCGGCTCGGCACCGAACTGGCAGGTGGGGGGGACATTCACCCGCATCCCGCCGGACCGCGCACCTTCCACCTCTCGCTCACCCGGCGTTTCTGACAACTCAAGGAACTGACAGGCCCACCCGCGCGAATCCGCGGTTGGGCATCGCCGACCCCGCACTCCGGCGGGAGCTGGCTTTTTCCCAAACCGCATTGAGTCCGTCCAGTTCGGGGGGGAAATCCTCCGCCGTGGTGGTGGTGTCCTCATCCTGCCAGCCATCCGCGATGACTGCGGCAAACATCGGCTGATAGAGAAGCGGCGCGAGCTGGGACAGCGCCCGCCTTCTCGGATAGGTCAGGACTTCATGGATCTCGCCGTCTTCCCCGACCACGGACAGTTCCGGCAGACCGAGCCCCGGACTAACAGGGACAGAGCCGCCCTGCCGCGGGTGGAGTCCGCAGGCGAACTCGACGAGGTTTTCCATGCCGTCGCGGTCGGGATCGGCGGCGGGACCGGAAATGGCGCGATCGTCCAACTCGGCGGCGCTGAAATGTTGCGCCTGCCAGTGTGCCAACGGGCCGACGGCGAAGGTGAGAGTGAAGGTTTCGCTGGCGCCGGTGGGGTTGCTGGCAGCCGGGCCGGCGAAGGCGGAGGCTGTTAAACCGAGCTTGTGGATGCCGGGCGCGGTGAAGCCCCAGTTCGCATGGGTGTGGGTGCCTTCCGCATAGTAATAGTCGTTGAGGATGCCGCTCTGGTGGGTGGACATCCAGACGGTGGGCACACCGCCCGAGGTGGTCCAGAGCGAGAAGTCCGCATCCGTGCCGGGCGGCGGGGTGTGGCCAACGAGCGAGATCCGGATCCATGGCCGGGGATTGATCGGTGAAACGCGGGAATCGGCGGGGATGTAGGAGCCAAAGGTTCCGGCGCTCTGATTGTTTTCGATGCCCGGCCATGCCTCGCCGCTGCCGGGGGTGCCTTGCACGGCGACCCACAGCGGCTCGCCGGGGAGCGCGCCGGTGAAGGCAAAAGATTGCGAAACCGGCTGGACGAAACGCGCGCCGGAAATGGCGGGATTGCCGGCGACGTTCGGTTTGTCGGAAAGCGGCAAGCACACGGTGTTTGTATCGTAGGCGGTCTCGCCATTCCCAGCGGTGACGGCCTGGCAGGTCCAGCCGCCGGCGGCAGTCCAGCGCCAGCGGATATCGACGTGTTCGCCGAGCGCAAGAAGGCCGGCAGGCAGCGGGAGGGTCCCGGCGGCGATGAAAGTTAGAAGTGCGTGTTTCATGGGATTCCAGGCGGCTTGGCGATGTTGATTCCGGCTTCGGTTTTGCGTTTCACTGCGGCGGCGGGAATGGATTCCACGCGGCCATCGACGTAGAGGTAGTTCGAGCGGCCCTTTGCTTCTAGCAGCCCCCCCCCGCCGAAGCGGCCGGGCGAGATGTCACCGGCCAGCGCGGCCCACGACGACCATTGGTTCGAATGGGTGTGATCGTTGCCGGGACCGGTGCCGGTGGTGTCAGAACAGACGAAAGCGATCAGCGTGCGCGAGGGATCGGGGATGGCGCTGAGGCGGTTGAGGGCCGGCCCGAGCGGCTCGCCGAATGGGTCGGTTTCCGGGACGAAGATATAACTGTTGAGCAGATAACTGGTGCCCCTGGCCTTGATCCGTTCGGCGCGTTTCGGGTCGGCCGGGCAGACGCGGGCTTGCTCGAAATCTCCGAGATAGCGCTCCAACATGTAAACCCAGGCGCCGTCGAGATCGGTGGAGTGGGTGGTCTCCGGGAACCGGCCGTCGTGATCCTGGGCGTGGAGGTGCAATGCCACGCCCAGGTTGCGGAGATTCGCCATGCAGGCGGACTGCCGGGAGGCGATGATCGCTCCGCTGGCCCCGAGGAAACCCAGAGTTGTGAGCGTGGCGACGATCACGACGACCACCAACAACTCGACGAGGGTGAAGCCCGGCGGTGGCGGACGAATCGATGATTCGCGGATCATTTGAGGAGATGCTTCGGCCTCGGGGGAGTGGAGGTGGCGGCGAGCTCCCACCAGCGGACGGCAAGCTCGGGCGGCAGCCAGGGCTTGCCTTTGGGCAGGCGTTTGAGCGCACGCCAGCAGCCGGCCCGCCAATCGGCACCGTGGGTCAGGGTGATCCATTGCTCGTAGCCAATGAGCCAGCGGAGAAAGGGTTGGAAGGCGGCCCATCGTTCCTCCGGCGAGCCGCCGCCGCCCTGTTCGCGTCCGGGAACCGGCGGATGGTCGCCGTTCCAAAGATCAAGGCGGGCACGGTCCCGGGAAAAAATCCAGCCGTCTCCCGGAAAGCCCGGCGTCCACGAGGCCACCGCTCCATGCAGCTCGATCCGACCGCTTTCCCACAGCATCGAGTAACAACTGGTCCCGGTGAGACCGGTTGAAGGCGAACGTGCCATCCCGAATCGGACTAGGGAGTTCCCGTCCGGATGGCGGACATCATGGCCCCAGAAAACCATCTGCTGGGCCAATCCACGGGCGGCATCACTCAGAAAAACCGGGGAGATGTTGAGGGTCGCAGTCACGTGCGAAACATACGCAGATGCATATTTTTTGCAATACAAATAGTTTTCCTGTTGCATATTTTTTGCGTTTGTGGATTTTCGGGGCGTCTCTCACTGATCCCTATGAAACCAAAATCACAACTCGTCAGCATCCTTGCCTTCCTGCCCCTGACCGCACCCGCCGCCTCGTTGCTGACCGGCGGGCACATCGACGGACCCGCGTTCGGCTATGTTTCGATCGCGGATGTCACCGCGGACCCCGCGCTCAACCAAGGCTTCGAACCTCACTATCACAACGAGGGTGGCGCGGACGGTGCCATCATCGATGGGGTCCGCGTGACCACCGACACCGAGTATGAGCCTGACGAGCTGATCGTGGTGATTCCCCGAACCTCGACGATTACGGTGAGCGGAACCACCTATTTCTGGTTGCCGGAAACCGAGAGCGCGGCCGCGGACCACGGCACGCCATTTCTCGGTATCGGCCTGGATGAACTCGCTCTTGCCGACTGGGTGGGCGGGACAGTCACCCTCAGACTGCTCAATTTCAGCGGTCCGGGTGATTTCCTACTATGGCAGGACGACGGCTTTGGCGGAGCAAATATCTTTCTCGATACGGCCAATAACATCGACTCCTTCAATCTGGCCCCCGGCAGCCACACTCACTTCAACTGGGGTTTCACGGACAATGCATTCTTCGAGCTGGAGTTCGGAATCTCCGGCACCCATGTGGACGATGCCGCCCAGAGCGCGTCTGCGAGCTACTTTGTGATGGTGCCGGAGCCATCCGCGGCGCTGCTGGGAGCCTTGGGCGGATTGGCCCTGCTGCGCCGCCGCCGCCTCTGACCTTGAAAAACGGCCGCCTGCTAGAGAAAGCCCGCGCTTCCCGGCAGGCGGTTTTTCGTTTACCGAGGGACTCTCAAATTCCCCGGCAAGGAAACGCCGCGTCCCGACGTAGAGCGTGAATCCATGATCCGCCATCTGCTGTCGTTCCTCTGTTTGACCGCCCCGCTGGGCGCGCGACCTAACGTGCTATTTCTCGCCGTCGATGACCTCCGGCCCGAGCTCGCCTCGTTCGGAGCGAGCCACATCCAGTCGCCGGCGATGGATGCGATCGCGGCCAGCGGTCGCGCGTTTCACCGCCACTATGTCCAGGCTCCCACCTGCGGGGCTTCGCGCTACGCGCTGTTAGCCGGCCGCTATGCGCGCAACCCGGCACGGCGCAGTAACGACGCGATCTTCAACTACGCCGCGAATCACGCCAAGGAGCCGCCCTCGCTTCCCGAACTATTCCGCAAAAACGGCTACCGCACCGTCTCCCTCGGAAAAATTTCCCACCACCCCGGCGGCCTC
>JBIPMR010000194.1:0-6458 GCA_044369025.1 Luteolibacter sp. | reverse complement strand
CACCGGCATCTTCTACGCCCAGGGGGTGAAGGCCAACGTGCTGTTCTTCGACAACCTGCCGGAGCCAGCCGACCTCGCCGACGAGATCATCGATAACATCGAGGCTGGCTTGCTCAGCTTCCGCGCTGTCGCCGCGGCGCTGCAACCGGCGGTTGTCGGCAAATTATGTTTACCGATCAAGCCACCAGTGCCTTGAGTCTGCGGCAGACTTCCTGGACGTTGGCGCGGGAGTTGAAGGCGGAGATCCGGAAGTATCCTTCGCCCGCGGAGCCGAAACCGGAGCCGGGGGTGATGACGACCTGCGCTTCGCCTAACATTTTGTCGAACATGTCCCACGAGCTCAGCCCGGCGGGGCAGCCGACCCAGACGTAGGGCGCGTTTTCACCGCCGAAGACGGGGAGCCCGGCCGCGGAGACGGCTTCGCGGAGCAGCTTGGCATTGCCCATGTAGTGCTCGATGAGCGCGCTGACCTGCTGTTTGCCTTCTTCGGAAAACACGGCGGCGGCGCCTTTTTGGACCGGATAGCTGGCACCGTTGAACTTGGTGCTGTGGCGGCGCGACCAAAGCTGATGGAGCGGGATGCGCTCGCCGGTGTCGGATTTGCCGCTAACGGTTTTCGGAATGACGATGTAGGCGCAGCGCACGCCGGTGAAGCCGCCGTTTTTCGAGAAGCTGCGGAACTCGATGGCGACGTCCTTGGCGCCTTCGATTTCGAAGATGGAGCGCGGGATTTCCGGGTCCTGGATGAAGGCTTCGTAAGCGGCGTCGAAGAGGATGATGGCGTCGTTGTCCTTGGCGTATTTCACCCAGGCTTCGAGCTGGGCGCGGGTGGCGACGGCGCCGGTCGGGTTGTTCGGGAAGCAGAGATAGATGAGGTCGGCCTTTTCGGTGGGGACATCGGCGACGAAGTGGTTAGCGGCGTTGCACGGCAGATAGAGCAAGCCGGCGTAGGCGCCTTTTTCATCGGCGTCGCCGGTGTTGCCGGCCATCACATTGGTATCGACGTAGACCGGATAGACGGGGTCGGTGATGGCGATGACGTTGCCCTTGCCGAAGATGTCGAGGATGTTGCCGGTGTCGCACTTGGAGCCGTCCGAGATGAAAACCTCGTCGGCGGAAATGCCGAGATCGGCGAATTGGTGGTCCACGATGGCCTGGCGGAGAAACTCGTAGCCTTGCTCGGGACCGTAGCCTTTGAAGGTCTCGCGGGTGGCCATTTCATCGACGCCTTCATGCATCGCCTTGACGACGGCGGCGGGCAGCGGTTCGGTGACATCGCCGATGCCACAGCGGATGATGCGGGCGGCTTTGTCGGGGTTTTCTTCGGTGTAAACGCGCACCCGGCGGGCGATTTCGGGGAAGAGGTAACCGGCTTTGAGCTTGAGGAAATTGGAATTGATCGTGGCCATGCGGGCGGACGTTTAGCGGGGTCCGGGCGATCGCGCAAGGGCAGAGGTCTCAGGGGGCGAACAGAATTTTCCCGGAGCGGTCCGGGGCTTCGAGCCGGGCAAGCGCAGCGGCGAATTGCTCCAGCGGGAAGGTGGAATCGACCGGCTGCACGAGTTTCCCAGCGGCGACGCGGGCGGCGAGGTTTTCGTAAACCTCGTGGATTTCGGCGAGCGGCGCGTTCTCGATCCAGCGGGTGACCCACAGTCCGCGCACCTGGATGTCGCGGAAAATCAGCAGGCCATTCGGAATGGTGACGGGCTTGCGGCCCATCGCACCGTAGGTGATGTGGGTGCCGCTTTCGCGCAGCAATTTCATCAGCCGCAGCGCGCTGTCACCGCCGACGGCGTTGAACGCAAGGGCGGCGTTGGCACCGCCGAGCGCCTCCTTGGCGGCGGCGAGACCGTCATCATCGTCGAGGAAAACATAATCCGCTCCCAGCCCGCGGAGTTCTTCAAACAACTCCGCCCGGCGGACGAAAGAAATCGTGCGGATGCCCAAATCGCGCGCCAGTTGGATCACACAACGGCCGACCGCCGAGTTGCCCACATTCTGCACGATCCAAGCGCCATTTTCCAACTCGCCGAAGCCATGCAACAAGCGCCAGGCCGTCGCCGGATTCACCTTGAGCATCGCCGCTTGGAGCGGATCAATCCCGGGCGGCAGCTTGAAAAGACTCTCGGCGGCGACGGTCGTGTGGCTGGCCCAGGTCGAAGCGCGGCGCAGGAAAATCACCTGGTCACCTTCTTCGAACTCCGTGGAATTTCCGACCTCCACCACCCCGCAACCCTCGATACCGGGGGTCGCGGGCAGCTCCGGCCTGACGCCGTAAGTGCCCTCGATGGTGTTCAAATCGGCGGGATTGATCGGTGCGGCGAGGATGCGCACCAGCACCTGCCCGGCCTCCGGAGCGAGTGAAATCAGGATTTCCTCCTCCCTTTCGAGAACCTCCGCGGGCTTGCCGTATTCGCGGAATATGAGCTGCTTGCCAAGCATCGTGGTGTCGTCTTCGTCCATGGGGGAAACATGCCACAGGATCGTGCCGCGCCAAGTTGCGAAGATTATTCAGGGATTTTTACTTGAGATTGTGAGCGGATGGAGCAATTTCCGGCCGTTCATGAGATTGTTTCTCACATGGTTGTTGGTGTTCGGCGTTTTCGCCGGACTTGGCCTGCGCGCCGTTGCGGCGGATGCGGGCCACACCGCCATGTGTGCAGAGGATTCCAGCCACTGCGGCCAATCCGGTCACGATCATCACCACGGCCATGACAGCCACGACCACGAGGACGAAGACTGCCCGCCCGATCATCACCACCACTACGGTTGTTGCTTCCAAGGCATGCCGATGACTGCGGAAATGGCCAACGCCTGCCGGATTTCCGATCCATCGGCTAGCTTTCTCGGCGTCCGCCATGAATGCGAAGTGCCGCCGGACGGACCGTTTTTGAGTTCGGAAAAACCGCCGCAGATTTGAGCGCCCGCTGATCACGCTCCGGCGTGCCCGTGTGGCGCGTTGTTGCCACCTCCCGCCCGTTTCGGCGTGAGCCCATTTCTGCCTCCGGGAGCATGTCCCGGGTCCTTTCCACCCTCATCCGAACCATGCCGTTCTTCAAACTTGGCACGCTGCTGGCCTGCGCCCTCACCGTCGTCCACCTCCACGCACAGACCTCGCTGGTCGTGACGCTCGCGTCCGTCCGCGATCGCGTCCGCGCCCAAAACCCCGACCTCGCCGCCGCCCGCCTCCACATCGCCGAGGCCCGCGGGCGCTTGAAACAAGCCGGCCGTCTCGACAATCCCGGGCTTGAATCCACCTTCCAGCACAACCCCGACTTCAACGAAGGCGGCGTCACCCTTGAAATCTCCCAGCGGTTTCCGCTCACCCGGCGGCTGCAACTCGAAAAAGACGTTTCCCTCACCCAACTCCAAGCCGCCGAAATCGAGGTCGAAAACATCGCGCGCCGCATCTCCGCCGAAGCCGGTGCCGCGCTTGTCGAAGTCCTCGCCATCCGCCAGCGCCGGGAATTGTTAGTCAGTCAGGGGCGACTCACCCGCGAGCTCGCGGAAACCCTCCAACAGGCCGCCGACAAAGGGGAGGGCTCGCCACTCGATGCCGGCCAGGCCCGCGTCGAAACCCTGCGCGCCACCACTGCCGTCCGCCAGCTCGATGCCACCGAGGCCGCCGCCGTCGGCAAACTCAAGCCGTTGCTAGGCATGCGGGTGAACCAAAATCTCATCGTCTCGGGCAAACTCCCGGACATCAGTCTGCCCGGCACCGCCGCCGATCCTGAAGATCGCCCCGACTACCGCGCCGCCAAGCTCGAAACCCTTGCCGCCGCCCAAAACGTCGCCCTCGAACAAGCCCGCCGCATCGACGACGTGGAAGGCGCCGTTTTCACCGGCATCGACCGGACCGAAGACGCGCCGGACGGACGCAGCAGCGAAGGCATCGTCGGCGTGCGGTTCAAAATCGCACTGCCGTTCTGGAACAAAAACGAAGGCAGAATCGAAGAAGCCCAAGCCCGCCAAACCCGCAAGCTACTGGAAACCACCGCCCTTGGCCGCAGCATCGAACTCGAGGCCGAAGCCGCCCTCGCCGAGATGCGCGAGTGGGCGGCGATCGCCGACGAAATCACCACCCGGCTCCTGCCGCTGGCCGCCGACCAGCTCCAAAAAACCGAAGCCGCCTATCAGGCCGCACAAAGCGACCTCCAATCCGTGCTCCGCGCCCGCGAACAACGCCTGCAACTCGCCGACTCCCACCTCGACGCCCTCCGCGAATTCCACCTCGCCCGCGTCCGCCACGCCGCTGCCACCGGCCAACCATGAACCACTTCCGACCCATGAAAATCGTTTTCCTAACATCCATCTGGTTTCTCACCCTGGCCGCCAACGCGGCGGAAAAAGCCCCCCGCGGCGAAAACACCGTGGTGCTCGACGCCACCGGCGTGAAAAACCTCAACCTCGAAACCAGCGCCACCGAAGAGGCCGCCTTCGAACAAACCCTCTTCGCCCTCGGTGAAATCCAGCACACCTGCGTGAGCCACTCGGTTCTATCCAGCCGCATCCCCGGCAGGATCATCGAAGTCGGCATCCACGAAGGCGAGTTCGCCAGCCAGGGCCAGGTCCTCGCCCGCGTCGAAAGCCGCCAGCCCGGCGATCCACCGCCGGTCATCGAACTCAAGGCCCCCGCCGCCGGCCTCGTGATCCGCTCGGACGTCCACCTCGGCGCGCCGGTCGAACCCGGCGTCGAGCTGCTGGAGCTCCAGGATCTATCCATCGTGTGGGTGGTCGCCAAAGTCCCCCAACACCAGGCGGCCATCCTCGCCGAAGGCCTCACCGCCAAAATCCGCGTCCCCGCGCTGGGTGGCGACGAGCGGGTTGGCAAATTCCTGCGCCTCGGTGTCGCCGCGGACGCCGCCAAGGGCACCGTCGATGCCATTTTCGAAATCCCCAATCCGGGCAACGCCCTCCGCCCCGGCATGCGCGCCGAGCTGTCACTCGTGGTTTCCAAACGCGACGGCATCCTCAGCATCCCGCGCGACGCCCTCCAGGGCGATCGATCTAACCGCTTTGTTTTCATCAAAGACTACGAGCTCGAAAACACCTTCGTCCGCACCCCCGTCACCAGCGGTGAGATGAGCGGCGAACGCGTCGAAATCACCGCCGGCCTCTTCCCCGGTGACGAGGTCGTCACCCGCGGTTCCTACGCCCTCTCCTTCGCCGGCAAGGGCAGCGCCTCGCTCAAGGAAGCGCTCGATGCCGCCCACGGCCACCCCCACAACGAAGACGGCACCGAGATGTCCGCCGATGAAATCGCCGCATCCGGCGGAGAGCACGGCCATGACCACGATCATGCAAAAGACGGCCCACTCGTTCTTTTGCTATCCATCGCTTGCGGAGTCCTGCTGCTGCTGCTGATCGCCAGCGTGTTTTTGCGGAAAAATCAAACCCCGTCCGAATCATGAATCGCAGCCGGCGGCCCGGAAAATTCCCAAGGGTTCAAAACCTCAACCCCGGACCCGACAAAATCTTTGGTGTTGCGGGTTGCGACCACGAGACCGTGTCTGATCGCTGTGGCTGCCAGCAGCGCATCCACATCCGGCAACCTATCGTGCGGACACAGACGTCCCCAAATCTCAGCTTCATCAAGACCAACCTCAAGAATCCGGCCCACAAAAATCGCCACGATTTCCGCCAGCGATTTTTCGAAAACAAGCGCCTGTGCCGCATCTTTGGGGCGGATTTTCTCTATCCCTCTGCGTATTTCCCCCACCGTAAGGACACTCAGATAATGCGCTTCCGCCGCGTGATGAAGAAACCATGCGCGGACGCTCGGATTCGCCCGGCTACCTTTGCGAACTTCGCAAATCACGTTGGTATCGATGAGAAACATGGGGCCGATGTTCAATCCTCAAGCACCCCTTGGTCACGGCGTGGCGGCCTCGCATTGCGCGGATCATTGCGGTCGAAAAGCCAATCATTTTCACCGCTGGTTTCCCCGGTTCCAGAGATTTGCAGCAAACTGCGAACCCGGGTCTCGTTCGCCGTTTTTTCATCGTGCCCCAACGCCTCCTGCAAGATCCGGCGGTGTTCTTCCTCGGCGGAAACCCCGTGTTCAGCCGCCTGCTGCTTGAGTCTTTTCGCCAGCGCATCCGGAATATTTCTCACCAGCAATTGGGCCATACACTAAAGTGCTATCACCGCTATCATCCGTCAACCCGATTTTTAAATGCTCAACCACCTGATCCGCTTCTCACTCAGAAACCGCGCGCTGGTCATCGCCGCGGCGCTGCTGGTGCTTCTGCTAGGGCTTCGCACCGCGACGGAACTGCCCGTCGAGGTCCTGCCGGACATGACGAAACCCACCGTCACCATCCTCACCGAGTCCCCCGGCCTCGCGCCGGAAGAGGTCGAAACGCTCGTCACCCGCCCGCTGGAAAATGCGCTGTTAGGTGTCGGCGGGCTTGACCGGCTGCGCTCGAATTCCGACGTCGGACTCTCCCTGGTGTTCG
>JBIPMR010000193.1:0-6487 GCA_044369025.1 Luteolibacter sp. | reverse complement strand
CGGGTGAAGCGCGCCCGGCGGAGGATCGCGGCGGGAAGAAACGGCAGGGCCGCCAAGCGCAAGGCTCCTCCGACCAGCCCGCGAAGGACGGGAAATGACGCGATGCGATGGGTCACCGCGGATTGGGTGGTCTCCAGCCGGTTGATGGGCCCGCGGGCGAAAAGATTGTCCGCATGCCAGTTCGCCCGGAAGGCCCCGCCCATGCGGGCGAGGGGCGGGACTTTTCCGTGCCCGTCCTTGAGGTAAATGATTCCGAGGCCGAGTGCCGCGCACAAGCTTTCGGTTTCCCGCCGCGCGGACCAGCGCAAGCGGGTGCCGATTTCCAGAACGAGAGTGGGGGATGCGGGACCGGGCGGATGGGTTTTCCGGAAATGCCGGTGGCCCAGTTCGATGGTTTTCAGGCTGAGCAGGGTATGGAGCAGTTGGGACCGGCTGTCACTCGGGCTGTGCCGCGAATCGACGAATGCCGGATTCGCGCAGCCCTCCCAGCCGATCGCTTGGAAACGGCGGGTGCATTCCAAAAACGTGCGGGTGGTTTCCTCGTGGACCTGGCGGCGGATCGCATCGCGCGTCGGTGGATCGAGAGACTCCGGCAGATCCACCCGGTAGCGGAATTGCTCGCACGGTGACACCCGCGCCACCACGATCCTGGGCGGCTGACGGGTCATGGCGGTGGCGGCCGGCGGGCCGCTGAAATCCGACGGAATGAATCGTCCATGGCGCTCTCCAGCGCCTCGGAAAACGAGCTGGCAGGCACACCGTCAGGGTGGGTGAAAATCTCGGCGACCTGTTTGCGGGCGCGCGAACATGCTTCCAGCGTCGGCGGATCGTGTTGGACGAGGAGTTGGAGAATCGAGATCACGTCTTCGGTTCCGTCGGCGGCGAAACCGATGCGGCCGAGGTATTCGCCGCCGTAAACCGAGTTGTCCACCTGGCGGCGCAACCAGACGAGCGGCACCCCTTGGAGGATTCCGGGGACGGCGGCGGTGGAATACCCGGTCACCATCGCGAGCGCGCGGGAAAGTTGCGGCGCCTCGCGGCTGGGAAGGAAACGCAGCCGGTCCGGAATTTCCGCGCTCACTTTGGCTTTCATCCGGTCGCACACCGGGTAGCTCGGGTGCTCCTTGAAGACCACTTCGAGTTCCGGCATGCGGCGGGCGATCTCCAACCCGGTGCGGACCATTGCGCCGATGTTGTCCACGTAGGCCTGGAGAAAAACGACGACTTGGTTGCGCCGCTCCGCGCCCTCGCCGGCGGAGGGCTCGCCGCCGCCGCCGCCGAAGGCTCTTTGATAGAGGTGGATCCTTTCCTCCGCCACCCCCTGCCTCAGGAATTCGCCGCGGGTGACTTGATCAAAAATGACGAAATGATCGGGGAAATGCAGGTTCGCACTTTCATCCGTGATGAGCTGGTTCGAGGTGCGCAGCCGGGTGCAAATCCGGTCCGCGAGGTAAATCACCTTTCCTCCCAAGTGCCGGGCGGAGGCGGTGAACTGGCGCGCGGTTTTGGCGACGGCGTCCGCTTGCACCACCACGCCGGGGGGCAGAATCGAGAAGTAGGCGTCGTAACAGGCGGCGATTTCCAGAGCAAACGCATTGGTGGCGTGCAGGGTGCTCCTGAACTCGGAGTAGATCATCTTCTCGATGAAGGTGGTCGCCTCGTCGCGCATGGCGAAAAGCAGGCTGCCGACCCGTTGCCGCTCGGCAATGCGGTGGCGGCGGAGCCGCAGCTGCCCGCCGGGGCCGATCAGGTAGTTGACGAGCACGCAGCCTTCTTCCGGCGCGGCCGCCATGCGCTTGAGCGATTGGCGGGCCCAGATCATTGCCGCGAGGCTGTAAGCCTGGCCCGGCCGGGAAAGATGGGTGAACGGGTGGATGGATCTCGCGCCGTGATCGGCACCCGCGATCTCCGTGCCGTATTTCCACCGGAGATAGTGGCGGACATCACGATCCTTGCCTCCGCGGATTTCCACGTAGAGATGGAGGTTTTTCTCCCGTTGCGGGTTTTTCAGGATCCGGCAGACCTGCTTGCGGTAATAGACGCTGAAGAGGGCGCGGGCGGTGAAGGAGAATGGCCAACAGGCCAAAGCGGTGTAACGCAGAAGCGCTCCGGCAAGGGGGCCCAGCAACGGAATGGCGGAAAAACGCCGGGCCGCCAGGCGCATCCGGCCGAGTTGCTGGAGCGGCTGGTGCTGGAATGGCGGGCGCTCGGGCTGCGCGGCGCGATAGTTGCCCCCGATCTGCACCGGCGGCAAACGGTTGGCGGCCGGCATTTCATCGCGGATCTCCAAACCGGAGGCCTCCGCGAGCTTGGCAAATCCCTTGAGGGTGGAGAACGGAACGGGTGCCCGAATGACCAGCAAAAACACCGCCGGGCGGCCGGCATGCACGGATTTCAGATGATCATGGCTCAGCTCGATCATCCTCAGACAGCCCAGCAGGTGGAGGAAATCCGACTTGCTGTCGCTGGGATTGAGCTTGGAGTCGGTGAAGGCGGGGTTTCCGGAGCCGGACCAGCCGATCGCCTGATAGCGCCGGGTGCAATTGAGCAACGCATCGCCGGTTTCCCGCAGCGATTGCTTGCGGATCCCGCTGCGGAGGGATTTGTCAAAATCCGTCGGCAGGCTGACCCGGAACCGATATTGCTCGCAGCCCGTGAGGGTCGCCACCACGATTTCCGGGAGGGAATCCTCAGTCATCCGAGTAGTCTTGGAAGTCGTTGGCTTGGATGCTGTTCAGATACCAGGCACTGGCAGCGACGTCGATCCAGGTGTGGATGTCCCGGCCCGTGACCCAAAGTCGTTCGATCATTTTGCAGCGCGGGCCAAGCCAGACCCAGGGGGAAGGGCCTTTTTGCTCGATGGCGCAGTGTTTTTTAAAGCCCCAGACGCCTTGGTCGTAGTAATAAACGGTCGGGTAGGACTGGCGGTTGGAGCCGGCCTTGACGTCGGAGAACGACTCGATGAAACCCTCGTCGGAGAGCTTGAGCGCACGGTAAGGGTGATCGTCCTGGGCCTTCCAAACGGACGCGCACGAATCACAGGTGCCGGATTCGAGCAGATTGAACGCGCGGTCGATCAGGCCGGGAGTGACCATCACGGTGTTGCCGAGCAGGACAATCACGTTTTCGAGTTCCGGGTGGAGTTTTTCAAGTTCGAGCACGGCATGGCGGATCACATCACGATGCTGGCTTTCCGGGGTGGCGAGTTCCGCAGGGCGATCGATGACGGAGATTCCCTCGCGTTGGGCGATGGTCTTGATCATGGCGCATTCGGTGGACATGTAGACGCCGTCGGTCTTGCTGGAAAGCTTGGCGGCGCGGACCGGGTAACAAACGACCGGAACGCCCATGATGGGAATCACATTCTTGTTCTGAACGGTGGTGTTGCTGCCTTTGGCGGTGATGATGACGACGTTTTTCATGAAATGGAGGAGGAAAAGCGGAAGGCGGTGCGCCGGCGCAACCGCAGGGATTTGACCACACCGATCGGTCGCTCGCGGGGGATGCGACTTTCAAAAACCGAGCCGCAGAATGTGAGCGAAGGCACGGCGAAACAAGAGCAAACTCGGGGGGGCAGGGGACCTGCCGCGGAAGCTTCATTGGGCAATGGTGCAGGTTTTCTTGGCTTTGGGTGGGGGCGCGTGACCGAAAAACCGGCCGCATCGCTTCTTCAGGAATCTCCAGCAGGCAACGATACGGGGCGGGGGCGGCGGCCGGGGTTTTGCCTGCCGGGCAATCCTGATCTGTTCACGGCACAGGTTCCGGCAGAATTCCACGAATTCCGCGACTTCCTGCGGCTTTACCGGAGAGCCGGAGGGAATGTCTGCGGGCGGAATCCGGCAGGAATACAAACGCTCGAATGCCCGGGCAAACCGCTCGCAAGCACTCGCATCGAGCTCGAGCAGGTCCGCTTCCGAGCGGATTTGTGAGTCGTCGGATCCGGGGGTTTCGAGGATGGGTTTGCCGAGGCGGTTTTCCATCCATGCAAGGTCGTCCGACTCCGCCGCAAGCGAGGCGATCGCCAGTGACGGCGCCATTTCGAAACGCGTGCCCTCCATCATGAGCAGCGGTGCGACGATGAGTTTGTTTTCCTTGAACGCGTCCCCCCCGTTGCCGTAGCCGGGGCCGAATTTCCGGTAGGCGTAAAGGATGGCGCAGGCCTCCCGGCACAGGCTTTCGTTGACCCGGGTGATGGCCGACGCCGGCGGCGGCGGCATGCCGATTTGCTCACAGAAATCGGTGACCACGCAGTTTTTCGTGAATTCCGCCGTTGCGAACTCGCGCAGGTTGACGTTCTCTTTGCCGAGCACCGTGTCGAATTTTTCAAATCGTTTCCGGTATTCCAAGCGCACCTTGGTCAGGGCGATGTCGCAGGGGCCGTGCTTGATGCGCTGCTGGAAATAGGAGGTTTTGAAGGCGATGGGCGGCCGGACATAGCCGATTACCCGGATTTGGTCGAACAAGGGCCGCAGGAAGTTTTCCATTTCCGCGACGCCGGCGGGATCGATCAGGCCGATGGATTCTCCGGAGATGATGAAATTTTCCTCCGGAGAGTCGCGAATGGTGCGCTCGAGTTCGTCACGGAGCCGGTGTCTTTCCTCCCAGATCCATTTCCGGGTGTGACCCCGCTTGACGAACCATTCATAGCGCTCGGGATGCGAGGAAAACATCGCGAACATGCCGGCACCCATGTTCTGGCGGCCCTGCAGCATGATGTATTTCCATCCCGCCTGGATTTCGTGATGCGCGAGTGCCGACTGCAGCGAAGTGGTGCCGGTCTTGTGCATGCCGATGTGGAGCCAACAACGTTTCATTTTCCTGATGACAAGCATGGTTTGTCTCGAGGGATTGGAGGTTTTGCATCAGGTGGTCGCCTGGCTCATGGGGCGGTTCCATGCGGGCTGCGCCTGCGGGCTCGGGGCTTCCACGCTGGCGAAGAATTCCTGCTGGAAAACCGGCGGCCACTGGATTTTGCAACGCCCGGGGACGTCGAAACAGCGCTGGGAAAGGGTGCCGCGGCCCTGGCTGGTCTCCAGCAGCAGGTTGATGAAGTGTTTCACCCGGGCGGATTTCGGCTTGTGCGCGCAGGTCCAGAACGCATCCAGGCCATCCTGAAAGGTGAGCTCGGGCAAATCATACACCGCCTTGCCGAGGGTGATGACGGGCACGTGGTGGACGAGTCCGGAAATGCCGACGGAGCTGTTGATGTTCACCACGCCCCGCGAGTGGGAGAGCAGGGTCGGGAGGTGGACGCGGTCCACATAGAAGATCCGTCCGCCGCCGAGGCGATGGTCGAGGCCGGCGATCAGGTCGGTGTAGTCTTTGTAGCCGCGGTCCATCGGGTGGACTTTGAACACCAGCTTGGTGTCCGGCGGGGCGTGGTTTTCAAACGAGCGGACGACCACTTTGATGAACTGCTCGATGGATTTGAAATCCGAGCATTGGGTGATTTGCGTGTCGCTGTGCACTTGGAGTGGAGCGGCGTAGTAGTGGCCGGAGAGTTCGGAGGCGAACAGCGAATCAAACTCACAATCGCGGCTGCGTTCGATGAAGCGCCAGAGGTGGATCAGGCCGTGCTTGAGGTGGCCGCCGAGTTTCATTTCCCGCTGGTCCACGAAGTTGGGGAACAGCGGCGAGGTGATGCGGCTGAGCACGAAATTGGTGCAGAAGGAGAACAGCTTGGCGGGGGTGCTGACCTGGCAGAGTTCCGGCGGGGTTTCCGCTTGTTTGGGGGTCCGCAGTCCGGAAAGCACCTGGGTCCATGCCTCCGCCATGGTCGGCAGCGGCTGGGTCTTGTTGCTGAAAACCGTGACGCAGTTGGGGCGGATCAATCCCAGCTCGAACACGTGGCAGCCGAGGCCCTTTTCTTCGGCGAGGTTCCAGGCGATCTGGTTGTAAGGCCGGTAGTGGTTGTAGAGAAAAAAGGTGTCGTAATGTTCGGTGGCGATCAATTCGCGCAGCCAGGATTCAAAATCAGCCAGCGGTTTGAGGAACAGGTGAGTATGGATGCCTTTGAAGCGGTAAATCAGATCCGGCGCGCAGAACATCACCTTGGCCACCTCATGGCCGGCGTCTTTCAGGTCGAGCGCCAGCCGGGACATTCCTGCTTCCCAATCGCCCTGGACGATGAGGATTTTCCGATAAGGGACCTGCGTGATTTCACGGGCGGCGAACTCGTCGATTTCCTCCATGGAATTTCTCACGAACGGGGGATAAGTGGCTGGGGGTTTCTCGAAGGGGCGGCCTCATCCGAGAAGGTCGGGCGCGATGACGGAAATGCGCGGCGGCTTAGGTTTTGGTTCATCTTACGGTCCATCTTGATGCTTCGGGGAGTTAGGCAAAAAGAATTTGGGTAAGCGGTGAGGCTATTGAGCGCCACTTGCCAGTCAACTCCCAAAAGGCATCCGACAATCGCCGGAACCCGGATCTCGAAATTGGTGAATGTTTGCCGGTGGGCATCGAGGGTGGGTGACTGATTTACCAACGG
>JBIPMR010000192.1:0-6492 GCA_044369025.1 Luteolibacter sp. | reverse complement strand
ATATACTTGAGGGCCACGGCAAGCGGAACGTTGCGGAGGCGCAGTTCCTTCACACGGAGGGTGCCTGGATCGCCGCCACTGAGTGGCAGCGCATCACCACCCAAACCGGCATCGAGACCGGCGTCGGCGGCACCACCCGCTCCGGGGGTTGCCCGGGGGCGACGGATGACGAAATTGATCCCTTTCTTGGTAGGATCGAGCTCGGTGCTATCAAGTTCGGCCGCGCGAAGGCGGAGGAAATCGATCGCCTCCTCAACGGTGGTGTCTTCGAAGTCGATCCGGGGAATCACGATCCGGCGGAGTTTTTCCGTGATGTATGCCACGCCGACCGTTTCGCCACCTTGGCCGAAAATGGTGGGATCGATATCAGGAGCGTCGGCAGGAACGGCGAGTTCCCATGCTTGGTCAACCTGCATCAAAAGCTCGGCACGGGTGTGATCGTAAGCGGCACGATAGTAGTCGGTCTTGGCCGAAGAGATGCGCTCGAGACCGCGGCGGGCGGCGGAGTTGTAGGAATCGATGCGAAGCACGTTTTCATATTCACGGCGCGCATCGTCGTATTTGCCGAGATTGAAATTGCCTTCAGCGGTGTAAAGGCCGCGGCGGACCTTGTCGACGTTCTGGGTGTGCTCGTAGGTGAGAGCTGGATTGGTGCGGATCGGGTCGTCCAGATAGCCAAGCTCGCGGACGGCACCACCATTGTTGGGATCCACGGCGACCACGTTCTCAAGCAGGGTGCGGGCCTCTGCATATTTGCCAACCTCGCGGTGTTGCATGGCGAGCGCGACGCTGGCATCGCTCAAATGTTCGATATAGCTTTGGCGGCGGTCCGACACCATCGGTGCGTCCGGAACCCGTCCCAAAGCCTGCGTGTATTTATCCACCGCTTGCTGGTAATCGCCTTTGGCGTAGGCGGCGCGACCTTCATTGAGAAGGGCATCGCCCTCGGCCACCGCATTCTGGCGGCGAATCATTTCGCGTTCGGCGAGGCCGCTGAGCCCGTAACTGCCTTCACCGGCATTCGCAACCGAGACAATAACTGGAGTGGAGGATGCCACGGCCATCAACGCGAGGGCGGTGCGACTGGATCGATACATTGGCGTTTTTTGCATAGTGAGCTGAGGTTTTCTGGCGATGTTTTCGAGGTTTGGGAAGCGATTTTTCAGGAGATCTTATTCCGCGACCGTGGGGAAGCCGCCTTTGGCGATTTCCACGGTCTTTTTGGCACCGGCGGAATCGGTGTATTCAACTTCGACGGACTCCGGAGTGACCTTGGTGACCTTGTAATCCTTCTTGTCGGCGCCGGGTGGCAGGGAAAATTCAGTGTTTTCTTCGACCTTGAATTCCTTGCCGCTCAGCCCGAGGGCCTCCAGCGAGAGGATCGCGGTGCGGTCAAATTTGACAAATTCGTTCTTCCGTCCCTCGGAAATAGGGGCCGGCAACTCGTACTTCACACCTTTCTTGTTAGGCCGCTGGTCCTCGATCGTCACGATGGTCACATCGACCTCGATGTTGATTTTCTTGTTGAGTTCCTTGCGCACTTCCGAGGCAAGGAACTTGAAGCGGTTGGTCATCGCACCTTTCTCGAAGAAAAGCCCACCAGGAACCACTCCTTCGACGCCGGTCTTGTTTTTCTGGCCCTTGGTATCCTCGTAGTTGAAGGGGAACGCACCGCCACCGGATTCATAACCGGGACGCAGAACCCACGTGAGGCTTTCATCCTTCACATAAAGCAGCTTGGCAATCAGGGATGGGACCGACTTTTCGGTGTTAGGGTCGGTCTTGGCGAGAAACTCCTCGAGGTTGGAGAAGCCGTCCTGATCCGGATCACGGCTCGGTGAGTCACCAAACCCGGGATCGAGCCGGTTTTCAATCCACCAGGTGTTAGGAATGGGCGGGTGGACGGGTTCGGCCTTGGGCAGATCGACCGGGTCTTCGGGAGCCCGGCTCGAGACAAACAAAGGAATGCCGGTGAACAGGTCCACCGCGCGCCCCGCGTCATCCGCCTGGCTCCAAGCCCGGTCCAACTTGAGGGAGGCTTCCGCCTTGGGAATCAGATCAGCCTTGGCAACCGCCGTGTTGCTGTTGCCCTGCCCTTTGAGGCCGGTGCCGAAATCCGCTTCGACCGCTCCAAATTTGGACCAGCCCATGTAGGCAAGCCCGAGGGCGATCGCAACGGCTCCGCCGAGGGCGGCTTTTTCGTAATTCTTTGAGAACCAGGACATGGTTGAAAATTGGGAAGAGGGTCAGGGTTTAAGGAAGCTTCTTCGCTGGAAGAAATTGGAACAAATCGAGCCGGACGAAAACCTGGACTTCCTCGTTGCCAAGGACCTGCGCGAGGATCCGGCTGGAGTCAGCGGGGGCTGCGGCTGCGGGAGCGGCAACTTCGGCAGGTTTCTCCGCATCAGCAGGCACCGCATCATCACCCGGGAGGACGAATCCCCCACCGAAAACGTCTGCCGGAGCGGTGGTTTTGGCGGCGGCGGGTTTGTCGAACTGGGCGTCCGAGGCGCGCGGCGGATCCTTTTTGGTGTTGGTGATTCGGACCGACCGGACCACGAGGAATTGATTTTCGGGTTTCACAATCGAGGAAAGAAACTCGCGGGCGCTGCGCTCAGGCCCGACGAAGGTGATTTCCAAGGGGAGCGGACGGACAACGGCATTGGCCGGCGGCGTGAAGGGCTGACCACTTTCCTCCACGAGGCTCGGGCGATGCAGGTTCTTGAGTTCGGTGGGGCGGGCTTTTGCCAGTTGCAGCAGCACGTTTTTGATCGAGCTCAACTGGTAATCGAGGATGCCGGTGGTATTGGCGCGTGCCAGCGAGGTTTTATAACTCTCAAAGCCGACAAAAAACGCTTCCGGCACTATGGTTCCAGACTCTTCGAAGGCTTTGCGGATTTCCGCGTCGGCCGTTTTCAGGCGATCGGTGAATTCCTGGGCTGAAATGTCTTTGAGTTCCTTGGGACGGAACCGGTCAAAACTACTTTGAAGGGTTTCGGTCGCTTTGCGGTATTCATCGAGCGCCTTGCGCTTGCCGTCCCGATTCGCAATTTTGGGGTAAAGTGCCAACCTTTCGAAGCCGGAGGCTTCGGCCGCAGCCGCGTCAAACTGAGATTTGGCCTCTTCGTAACGGGCCGCGCCTGAGGAGCCGACCCAATAGAGGGCAATCACTCCGACGAGGGTTCCGCCGCCGAGGGCTACGATAAACTTGTTTTCCTTGATCCAACTCATAATTCAGATGGCAAATACTTGATGAATCTCACTTGATCGCGATGGCGCGTGAAAGAGGCAGGGTGATTTCAAACGGGAGTCCAAGCTCTCCGCTCTTGCCGGTGACGGTGATGTCGAGAATCTGATCGTCTCTCAGGGGAATGTCGGCCCCCTTGCCATCCTTGGTGGTGAAGTGGAAGACCGAGGATTTCTCCCGGAGGTTTTTCAATAGTTCGGAAACCACGTTTTGACTCTTGGGGGTTTCCCGCCAGAAGCCTTTGATGCGGATGGCATTCGCGGTGACGGTGGTCGGCGCGGGCGCTTTGTTCGCTTGGCGACCGGATTGCTGGGGAGCCTCGATGCGGATGTCCAACATCGAGGATGCGCCATAGGCGGTGGTCATGAAATCCGGCTTGACCACCGATTTCCCGCTTTTGCTTTTGGGATCGGGTGCCGCCCCGGCAGCGCCTTTTCCGGCCTGTGCCGGATCATAGCCGTGAAGCGGTTCAAAATCGATCAACCAGACGGCGTCGCTGGCGAACGCTCCGCGGACTTCCGCGAGCACATCCATCCATGCCGAGTGCGCCGCTTCAGCCTCGGTGAAGCCGGTCGCGATTTGGCGGAGGCTTTCCTCCTTTTTCAAAAGATTCTCGATGTCCGTCTTGAGCGGGGCCAAGGTCGTTCGCTGGTCGCTCATTTTGCGGGCTTCCTCATCGGCTGCGGAAGCGGCCAGGTTTTGGAAGACCGCCCAGATTCCGACGCCGGCGAGGACGACGGCGGCGGCGGCGATCAGGAACGGCTTGCGCCGGTCCGCCGCGCGGGATTGTTCGACCACGTTCGGAACGAGGTCGATGTTGATGGTGGATTTCCCGATGCCGCGCAGACCGAGGCCGACCAGTTCGCCCATCAAATGACCTTCGCGCTGGACGACGGCGGCATCGACACCCTTGCCGATGGCCACATTGCGCACGGGATTGAAATACTCGACCGGCAGGTTGAGCTTCTCCTGGAAAAATTCGAGGGTGTAAGGGAGGTTGGCACCGCCGCCCGCGAGGAGCACCCGGCGAGGAGCGCTGCCGCCGTGCTGGGCACGATAGTAGTTGGTGGTCCGGGCGATTTCCGCGGGAAGCCGGGTGAGGGCGTTGCGGATCACCATGGCGAGCGCGGCAACCGCCTCATCCATCTGCTCGGTGTGGCCTCCGCCCAGGGCGACCAAGCCGTTGGCGATCTTCTGGTGCTCGGCTTCGAGGAAGGGAATGCCATACTCCTTGGCGATCGCGGCGGTGATGGATGCGCCGCCGATGGCGATGCTGCGGGTGAAAAAGCGGCGACCCTCGATGTAGAGCAGGTTGCTGGTCTTCGCCCCGATATCGATCAACAGGATGGGCTCCTCAGGATTGCCATAGGTGGCGCGGAAGGCGTTGTAGATGGCCATCGGCGCGACATCGACTTCGGAAGTTCCCAGTCCGCTGTCGTTGACCGCGGAATTGAGCTCATCGAGCGCATCCGCCTTGATGGCGACGATCACCACTTCCTTGTCATCGGCACCTTCGATGAGTTCGTAATCCCAGACCACTTCCGCGAGAGGGAAAGGCACATGCTGCTGGGCCTCGAAGGTGACCAGTTGCTCGATGTTGTCTTCCTGAAGCGGTGGCAGCTTGACGAAACGGGTGAAAACCGCCTGCCCGGAAATGGCGTAGCGGGCTTTGGTTTTGCCGACCTTGAGCCGCTGCGTGAGGTCCGCGATGGCGACCCGGGTGAGTGCGAGCTTCGAGGCTTCGTGCGAGGGGTCCGCAACGATCGTTTCCGAGTCGTAGGCCTTGAGGGTGAGGCTGCCGGTTTTCGAAACTTCGAAGACGGCCATGCCGATGCGTTGAGATCCGATGTTGAGTGCGACGGTGGTCTGAATGTCAGCCATGATGCGGTGGTGATAGGAAAGAAAACTGAGCGGGTGGAAGATGGGAAAAAGCCGCTGTTAGCGCCGCTCGACGCTGAGTTCCGCGTAGCGGTCCCACCACATGGCGGCAAACGGGGTTTCGCCCTTGTCGAGCAGGGGCACCGTTTCACTGCGGGAAATCTTGTCGGAGGCGGCGTTCCACCAACCTTCTTTGCTTTTGTTGGTGCCCTCCGCCTTCTTCTCGCCGTTCACGAGGACTTCGTAACCGACCAGTTCGACGGCGTTCTTGCCGCTCTTGCTGGATCCGGTGAGCCGCTTGATCGAGGCCGGGGAAACGTATACCGAGCAGTAGATGTCCTCTTCCAGAGGCACGTTGACGTGGGTGATCTCCTTGGTCAAAAGCAGATAAGAACCCGACTTCTCCGGATTTTTGACCGCCACATACCATTTCACCGTGATTTTCTCGGCGGTCTTGGACGCAGGCTCGGGGCTGAGGGAGACCTTGAGTTTGGTTTCGATTTCCAGCCAGTCGCCGGGCTTGAAGCTTTTCTGTTTGCCACCGGAAAACTCGGGGGAAGGCAGATCGTCAAAGGTCGGTTTCTCGCCGACGACTTTGGAAGCTTGGCCGAATGCGCTGCTGACCGAAACCGCGGTGAGCATCAAGGAGGCGGCGAGTGTGACGAAATTACGTGAAAGGAGGTGCATGCGGTCTGGGTTTAGAAGGAACCTAGGGAAGTGGGTTTCGGGTTGACCAGAGAAAATGACGTTTTTTGCTAAAATTTCGATCAAAGTAAATACAGGGGTGCCCGGATGTCGCACAAGCGATTGACGGGACCCCGTTTGCCTTGCATCACTTTGCCATGGCACACGCGATTTTCCAGCCCCTTCCCGGCCACGCCCTTGTTGTTGGAAGCTTCGGCAGCTCGACGGATTTGCGCGAAACCAGCGCTCTAACCACCTGGGAAAGCTGCGATCTCGCGGAGATCCGATTGGACGTTGTGATGTCGGACAGCGGAGAAGTGGATTCCTCGCAGTGGCACCACCTCTCGGTGATTCCCCTGCTGTTCACCGCCCGCCGGAGCGACGAGGGTGGCGCTAGAATGTTAGACGCCGGCCAGCGGATGGAACTTTTGAAAAGCTCGCTGGATCAGGCGGCGTTGGTCGATATCGAGGTGGCGAGCATCGATGAAATGGGCGCGCTGCTCGACGAGCTGAAAACGCGGCAAATCCCGTGGATCGCCTCATTCCACGATTTCAACCAACTGCCCGCCACCGCGATTCTGGAACAGGCCGCCCAACGGGCGCGGGAGGCGGGCGCTGCGATTTTCAAGACGGCGGCGATGCTTTCCGAACCGGCGGACATCGCCCGCCTGGCAGAGTTCCAA
>JBIPMR010000191.1:0-6517 GCA_044369025.1 Luteolibacter sp. | reverse complement strand
AGGAGTCTTCGGATCAATCTAGAAAATTGCATGGATATTCTCATCGTTGACGACGAAAAGTCGATTCGCTTAACCACCTCCTTCGCTTTGGAGTCCGAGGGGCATTACGTGGAGACCGCCGAAGACGGAACACTCGCCATGCGCCGGATCAAAGAGGAGGATTTCGATCTGGTCTTTCTCGATCTGCGTCTTGGAGACGAGAACGGGCTCGATATTCTTCAAAAAATCATCGCGCTCAAACCCCATCAGTTGGTGACCATCTTCACCGCCCACGCGTCCATCCCCACCGCCGTCAAAGCCACCCAGTTGGGCGCCTTCGATTATCTCGAGAAACCCTTCACTCCGGATCAACTCCGGGCGATTCTGATCAAGGCCCAAAAAGCCCTTAAAACCCAAGGCGAAGTGGTCCGCCTGCAGGAGACCGTTCAAGAGCTCAAAACCGCCGTCCGTCACGCCTCCCCCCCCCTCCGCTTCACCTCCGAGGACGAGAAGACCCGCGAGGAATTCGACGTCGCCTTCCGCGCCGCCGCCACCGCCGCCTCGATCCTCATTCTCGGCGAAAGCGGCACGGGAAAAAGCGCCATCGCCCGTGAAATTCACGACCGCAGCCACCTGCGCGACAAACCTTTCGTCACCGTCAGTTGTCCGAGCCTCTCGAAGGAATTGCTGGAAAGCGTGCTCTTCGGCCACATGAAAGGCTCCTTCACCGGCGCGATCAAAGACACCTGGGGGAAAATCCACGCGGCCGACGGCGGCACCCTGTTTCTCGATGAGATCGGAGAGTTGCCGATGGAGATCCAACCGAAACTGCTGCGCCTGCTCCAGGAACGCGAGTACGAGCGGCTCGGCGAAAACAAAGTCCGCGAGGCCAATGTCCGCGTCATCGCCGCCACCAACCGCGACCTCAAGGCCAGCATCGCTTCCGGCGATTTCCGCGAGGACCTCTACTACCGCCTCAACGTCATCAGCGTGACCGTCCCGCCCCTGCGCGACCGACCCGCCGACCTCGCCCGCTTTGCCAAAGATTACCTCGATTTCTTCGCCGGCCAGCTCGGCCACAAAATCGACGGCTTCAGCGACAGCGGACGCAGCGCCCTGATGCGCCACCTCTGGCCCGGCAACCTGCGCGAACTGCGCAATGCGATCGAGCGCGCCACCATTCTGGCCCACGGCCCGAAAGTCGAAGCCGAGGACCTTCCACGCCCCGTCCCCCTCGCGCAAACCGGGAGCGGAACCGAACCCGGAAACCCCGGGATCGGCGGCGAACACAGCCTTGATGAAATCGAACACGCCCACATGAGCAAAGTGCTAGATTGGGCTCCCTCGCTCCATGATGCCGCCAGTATCCTCGGCATCGACAAAGCCACGCTCTACCGCAAGCGCAAACGCTTCGGCATGCACTGATCGCCCCACGTCCCCCAAATGCTCCGTCTCAGGCTGTTCTACGGTTTGCTCACCATCATCCTCCTGCTCTGGAGTGTGGGAGCCGCCGCCTTGCTCTTGATGCGGGATTCGGTGACCCGTTTTGACACCCGCCTGCGGGCGGACTATCAGATGATCGACGCGGCGCAATCGCTCCGCACGCTCACCTCCACGATCAATACCCGCTACCTCTCGATGCTGGCTGGCCCGCCGCCCGAGCAAAAGGTGGAGCGCAAGTTCTACGACGATCTCAGGAAAGAACTCGAAGAACTGCGCCGGATCATCCGCCAGGGAGCGGGCGTCGGAGAGCCGTGGCTGAGCGTGACCAACCGCCTCGATCAAACCCTCGGATCCTACCACGAAGGCTATGAAACGTTTTTCCAAGGCACCGCCGTCAGCCGCGGCGAGCGTGAAAAACTCCTCCAGTTCATCAGCAATCAAACCCAGCGCATCACCGATCTATCGGAAAACATCATGACCCTGGCGGAGGAAAAACTTTTCTCCGGTGCATCCCGCCTCGGTGACGAGGCCGGCCAGAACACCTTGTTCATCGTCACCCTGGTTTTGTTGGGCACCTCGATCGCCGCGCTGATCTACTTCCAGCTCGTCCGCCACCTCGTCGATCCGGTCGCGACGCTGCACCGCTCCATCGAAGAAATCCGCAAGGGCAATTTCGAACTCACCCTGCCCGAGCCCGGTGCGGGCAGCGAGTTTTCCAAAGTGATCACCGCCTTCAACGACATGGCCGCCGAGCTGAAGATCCGCCGCGGCGAAAGCGACGAAAACCTGATGCGCGCCAACATGGTCAACCGCGCGATCCTCGAAGCGATTCCCTCCCCGGTCTTCGTGCTCGGTGACGACACCGGCATCGTCCAAATCAATCCCGCCGCCGAAAACCTGATCGACAAGGTCGGCGTCTCCAACCGCCTGCCGCTGAAAATCCAGCACATCCTCGACCAGTGCCGCGAATCCCGCTCCAGCTTTCTGCCCGATGATCCGCGCGAGGCGTTGCTCTTCCGCATCGACGAGGAAGAGTTCTATTTCCTGCCCCGGATTTTCCGCTTCGAGTCCGACAATGCCGCCCAATCCGGCTGGGCCATCCTGCTGCACAATGTCAGCCGCATCCGCTGGCTCGATGACATGAAAACCAATCTCATCGCCACGGTCAGCCATGAGATCAAAACCCCGCTGACCGGCATCCGGATGGTGCTGCACCTGCTGCTGGAGGAGCGCAACCACCACCTCGATGAGATGCAGCGGATCATGGTGAGTTCCGCCAACGAGGATTGCGAACGCCTGCTCGCCACCTTGAACACCCTGCTCGATCTCTCGCGCGCCGAAAGCGGCGCCACCCACCTGGAACGCGTGCCGGTGGACCTGCTCGAGAGCGTCACCCGCACCACCCACCTGTTTGCCAGCGCCGCCGGCTCGCGGGAAATCCGGATTCAAATCGAAACCGGCGACGCGGGTTACCCGGACATCTCCGCCGACCCGGTCCGCCTCGACGAGGTGCTCAACAACCTCGTCTCCAATGCCGTCAAACACAGCCCGACGGGCGGCATCATCACCCTGCGCATTTCCAAACCGGACGCCGAACACCTCCGCGTCTCCGTCATCGATCAAGGACCGGGGGTGCCGGATGGCAGCCAAAGCCGGATCTTTGAACGCTTCTATCGGGCTCCCGGACAACAAGCGGACGGCATCGGACTCGGGCTGTTCATTTCCCGGGAGATCATGAGAGCTCACGAAGGCCGGATCGGCCTGTGCGAACGCACCGACAACCTCACTGAATTTTACATGGATGTTCCGATCGCCTGACAGCCGCGAAAGCAAAGAGAGCGAAAAGCTCAGGGTGCTCGTCGTCGATGACGAGCCCACCCTGCGGCTCGGCTTTGCCTACGCCTTGTCCAGCCGCGGAACCGTGGTGGAAACCGCCGCCACCGGCCGCCTCGCCCTCGAGCGCATGGCCGAGGTGAGCTATGACATCATGATTCTGGATTTGAGGATGCCCGAACTCGACGGCTCCGGAGTGATCGAAACCCTGCGCAGCCAGGGCAACCTGGTCCCCATCATCCTCTGCAGCACGGTGATCAATCCCAAAGCCGCCCTCCACGCCATCCGCCATGGCGTCGTCGATTTCCTGCTCAAGCCGGTCCGGCCGTCGGAACTCCGGGACGCGGTCATCAGCGTGATTCGACCGGATGGCAGACCGCTGCAATCGGCATTGAAAGCCGCCCGCGCCCAACGGGTTGGCGAGGCCATCCAGATTCTCGAAAGTGTCCGCAGCCAGGACAAACAGATGGTTTATTGGCTCAGCGTCTTTCGCTGCATCCACGAAGCGGAGAGCGGCGGCGGCACCTCTTGCCTGGAGGAAAATCTGCATGCCGGCCTCTCGGTCCTCGCCTTCAACGCTCCTTCAAACTCGTGAGCCGCTGCATCCTGCTGCTCAATCGTGCCGCAGGAGCCAACCAGCGCGGACTCGACGCCACCGACGTCTGCCAGACCGTGGAACGGATTTTCCGCAACGCCGGCCATCAGATTTCGTCATCGCAGATCGACCCGAAACACATCGGGCGGGAACTGAAACGTGCGGTCGCCTCGGCCCCGGATGTGATCCTCATCGGCGGCGGCGACGGCACCGTTTCCACCGCCGCCCGCCTGCTCGGCGGTACGGAAATCGCCTTGGGAATCCTGCCCATGGGCACCTTCAATCTCGCCGCGCGGGACCTCGGGATTCCCCTCGAAATCGAAGCGGCCGCGGAGTTCCTCGCCACCGCGGAAATTGCAACCATCGATGTGCTGGACGTCTCGGGCCACACTTGCCTGTGCACCACCATCCTCGGATTCTATCCGGAGTACTCCAGAATCTTTGCGAGCCGCGACCACGGCGGGCACTGGTGGAAAAAAGCGCTCAAGCTGCTCACCGTGCTGCCCACCACCTTCATCAAGGCCCGCCCGCTCCGGCTCGCCTGGGAATCCGCACACGCCGCGGGCACCGCCGTTACCAAGTTTTCCGCGTTCGTGCCGGGCCGCTACCAAGACACCGCCGGCATGATCCCCGCCCGCACCGATTTCCGCTCCGGGGAACTGACCGCCTACATCAGCACCCACCGCCACCCATCCTCCGCCCTGCGCGGCATCTTCGACTTCTCGATCGGACGCCTCGGGCACAACCCGGAACTCGAAGTGATCAAGGCCAGCCGCATGACCCTCCGCGCCAAACGCCGGCGGCACTGCAGCGTGATGTTGGATGGCGAAATCCTGCGCCTGCGTTTTCCCATCGAACTCCGCATCCTGCCCGCCCACCTCAAGGTGCTCAGCGATCCGGAATTCCTCGAACCCGAATCTGACAAACTCCCATGACGCGCCTCCTCCATCTATCCGATCCCCATTTCGGTGCGGCGGACCCGGCCGTCGCCGAGGCGTTTCTGCGAACCGCCGCCGCCATCCAGCCGGACATCACCATCCTCAGCGGCGATCTAACCATGCGCGCGCGTGGCGGGGAACTCGCCGACGCCCGCGCCTTTGTCGCCCGCCTCCCGCGCCCCTGTCTCGTCATTCCGGGCAACCACGACATCCCTTCGATGAACCAGCCCCTGCACCGCTTCTTCCAGCCGTTCAAGCGCTATCAGAATTCATTCGGCAGCGATCTGGAACCGGAGTTGATCACCGCCGGCGTCCACGTCGTCAGCATCAACAGCTCCCGCGCGTTCGGTTTCCACGCGGACTGGTCCGAAGGCCGGCTCTCCACCCGCCAGCTCGACCGGATGCGGGAACAATTTGAAATCGGCCCCGCCGGCCACCTGCGCGTCCTCGTGCTCCATCACCCGCTGCTGGAACTCCAGATCAAGGGCCGGGCGGTGGTGAAACCGCTCGAAAAACTCATGCAGGCCATCGAGCACGCCCGCGTGGACCTGGTGATGTGCGGCCACTTCCACCGCTCACAGATTCTATCCGCCGGCCTCACCGGCCAGTGGCGCGCGATCATTTCGCAAGCCCCCACCGTCTGCTCCACCCGCCTGCAAGGGGAACCCCAGGGCTTCCATGAAATCGTTCTATCCGAAGAACGGATCGAGCTGACCCACCACACCTATCAGGCGCCGGCTTTTGCCGCTGCCGGTTCCTCCGTCTTCGGCCGGATCTCCACCGGGTGGAGCGACGTTTCCTGACCAAACGACCGCCTCCGCGCTCCCGGCCCGTCAGCCCGTGCCGCGCGGTTCGGATACCCTCATCCCAAGGGGTGATTTTCATCTGAGTTCGCGGCGTGCGGCACGCATTTCCTCTGAAAATCCATCCGGCCGCCACATTCCCCATTGTTCTTTCCCGGCGAGTATTTAAGCTCCGCCAGCGACCGACCTCCGGGGCGCTCCAACTCTGTTTGACTCATGGCAAGCCAACTCCAACGCCCCACCACCAAACGCGTGCTCCTGATGGGCACCTGCCTCTGCGATGCCTTTTACGACGACGTCGCCAAGGCGACCGTTGAGGTCCTCGAGCACCTCGGGGTCACCGTCGAGTTTCCCGAAGATCAAACCTGCTGCGGCCAACCGGCGTTCAACTCCGGCGACTGGACCGCCTCCCGCAAGGTCGCCAAACACTGCGCCAAAGTCTTCACCGGCGACCTCCCGGTCATCGTCCCCTCCGGCTCCTGCGCCGCCATGAACTTCCACGGCAACATCCTGCAATTCGAGGAAAATCCCGATCCGGCGATCAACTCCCTCGCCGGCCGCACCTGGGAAGTCATGGACTTCATTTACAACGGACTCGGCATCAAAAGCTGGTCGGGAAAGTTCGATGCCCCCACCCGCATCGCCTTCCACCGCTCCTGCCACAGCCGCGGCACCGGCAGCGGCGCGGCCACGCTCGCCCTGCTGGAATCGATCGGAAACTCCATCGTCACCCCCTTCGGCCAGGCCGAGCAGTGCTGCGGCTTCGGCGGCACCTTTTCCGTCACCTTTCCGCACATTTCCGGCCGCATGGGTTCGCTGAAACTCGACAACATCCTCGACACCAAGCCCGACATCCTCGTCAGCGGCGACATGTCCTGCCTCATGCACCTTTCCGGCCTCGCCATCACCCAGGGCCGCCCCGTCGA
>JBIPMR010000190.1:0-6526 GCA_044369025.1 Luteolibacter sp. | reverse complement strand
CGCCGATGCCACTGCCTGGCGAATGTGGAGCTCCGCGCATTCCCATCCGCACGGCGGTCATAGACACGCCGCTACAGGCGTTCCCTGCGGCCAAGTTCGTCCCGTCGTTGCCAGCCCATCGGCGGTGGGTGCGCCTCAGCGCCCGAGTTGCTCCAGGCGCAGGGCGAGTTTTTGATAGTCCGCCTCCCCGCAAAACTCCTCGCGCGGATGCGCGGCGCAGCGGGCTTTCATCCCCTGCCAACCGGCGCGCGACAGCGACCGGATGAATTCCGCCAGATGCTCTTCGAGCGGTTCATCAAAGGTCCAGCCGAGCTGGTTTTCCTCAATCCAGTTTCCGGTTTCCGTGCCCTTGGCGCCGATCACGGGGATTCCGAAGCAGCCGCCTTCGTAAATCCGGTTAGGCAGCAGCCATGCGGAGTTTCCGTTAGGATCACTCATGTCGAACGCCCAGTTGAGATCGATCCCGGCATACATCCCGGCAAGCTCGTCCGGATAGAGATAGGCGCCACCGAATTGAAAATTCGGCAGCCCGCCGAGCAGTTTTTCAAAATCCCCGGCGAGTGTTCCGGCGGGATAACCGCGGAGCACGAAACGGACCCGGTCGCCCAGTTCCAAGGCGAGAGCATGCATGATTTCCAGGCTGCGCGGGCAACGCAGCGCACCAAAGCAGCCGATCACCCACGGCCGCCCGGCCGCCACCGGGCCGCGGTCCCCCGCCATGGCCGGCGGCAGGCCGCCGCTCGGGTAAACCTTGTTTTCCAACAGAAAAATTTCGCCGCGATGGCCTTGGACCGGTTCGAAGTAATTCCGGATGAATCCCGGCGAGGTGGTGACCAGCAGCGCGCAGCGTTTGAGCACGGCGCGCTCGATGGCGCGGAAAATTCTCGAGACGACGCCGGTGACGGTCATCGCCGGCAGGATATCGGCGAGTTCGAGCACCAGCGGCACGCGGCGGCCTGAAAACCGCCGTCCTAACAGCGCGAGCATCGCGTTGTCGGTGTTGATGACGTAGATCATGGCGCAGGCCCGCAGGCGATTGCGGTGTTTCCACAGCGTGGCCAGAGAGGACCCGAAAACGAACAGCCGCTGGAGATAACGGCGGTTGTGGGTGGTGCCGAGATGCACGTTTTCCCAAGTCGGCGGGAGATCCGGCTTGTCGCGGACGCGGTGGAAGGTGAAGCCGATCACCTCGCGGCCCTGCGCCTGAAGGGCGGTGATGCGTTTCATCACCCGCGCGTCGCCACGCTCGTGGGCGAAAAAAGCAATGGGTTTGGATGAAGCAGGATTCGCCACCGCGCGACGCTGGCGAATCCGCATGGATGTTTCAACCCTAGAAAGACTCCGAGATCACCGTTTCCGCCTGCCACGGGCCATTGAGCGGGTGCCGGATGGCGGACCAATACCACGCGGAAACATCGGTCCAGTTAGAACCATCGAGTTCGCTGGTAATGCGTTCGTGGACGATCAGGCGCAGCCCGTCCTTGGTCGCATGGAATCGCGCCCACCGGGAGCCGTCGCCCTGGCTAACCACGAAAGCATCCGTCGTCGCATAACCCGCCGCACGCAGGCAGTCGGCGGACGGATGCAAGCGGCGGGTCGCCACGGTGACGCGCCGCAGGATCACTTGCTCGCCGCCCCAATGGTGGCTGGAAAGCGTGCCGGGAAAACTTTTCGCGAAAGCGCTTTCCGCCCCCGTCTGCGGCAGCGGCCGCAAGGGAAGTGTTAGCCCCTGATAGGTGAAAAGGGATGGCGGCTTTCCGAGTTCCGCCGGCCCGGGAGTCCGCGGGGTGGTGAGTGCCAGCAGCGGCCCAAGAACCGCCGCGCAGACTAACATCACCTCGCTGGCGCGGCCTGCGGGCTGCGGCTGATGATGCGGCAGCGCAGGCCGCGCCCTGCTGGAAATGGCGATCCACAACGGCAGCAAGACGACCCCGAAACTCACCAACCCAATCCCACCGTGACCGGGCAGGTTTTCCGGAAAATGCCCGATTTCCCGCACCGCCAGCAATGCCGCCCGCACCGTGTTGGCCGGGATCACCAACGCGATGGCGAGGAAACCGGCGATGACCGTCGCCCGCCATGACAGCCGGTGAATCGCCGCCAGCGCCATGGCTGCGGCCAGCGCGTGCCACAGCATGCGCACGCCGCTGCACGCGGGATCCACGCCGATCACTTTTCCGCCGAGCTCGATCTGCGTCCCGCTGCGCGAGACCACCAGGCTGCCAAGCTCCAGCAGTCGCACCGCTCCCTCCGCCGCCGCCAGCCGCAGCGGATAGCCGATGAAAAACTGCATCGATGCCACGACCGGCAGAGACAATAACAGCAATCCCATCAGCCCGCCGCGGCGATACCACCCATACCAAGTCGCGATACCCGCCACCGCGAGACCGCCGCGAACCATCGGCGGCAACCCGTGGATTCCGAGAACGGATAGAAGCACCAGCATCGCCCCGGCGACCCGGGCCTGCGGCGCCGCATGCAGGGATTTCCTCTCGCGCCAGGCGAGCACGAGCGCCAACCCGAGAGTCAACAATCCTAACGGCTCGTCGCTGCCATCGTTCAGGCGTTTTCCAAACCACCAGAGCACGGGTGACAGGGCGAGCAACTGCAGGATCGCGGTCATGACTCACGCCGGCGTTGCAGGGCTAACAGCACCACCAGGAAGGCGACCAGCCCGATGCTTCCGGGTTCGGGGACCGAGCCGTTTTTCACCATCATCGGCCCGCCGGTTCCGCCGACTGCGGCTTCGGAAACTCCCTGCGGCAGCGGCAGCGGTTGTTTCACGGTCTGGGCCACGCCTTCGAAACTTTTCGGAGTCTCATCAACTGCTAGAAACGAGGTGTAGGGCGTGAGCAGCGAATGGGTGAGGCCCAGCGAGGTGATTTCACGGATGGTTTCCGCATCGCGCTTTTCGCGATCGCCGAGACGGCGGACGCGCTCGCGCGCCCACAAGACCGGCAACGCCGGGTGATCGACACCACGCGCGGCGGCGGCTTCCGCGAGATCGATGACTTTTTCAAACGCGCTGCCATTGCCGCCGATGCCGCGGACGATGATCTTGCCTTTCGCCTCGCCGATCCAGGTCCCGGTGACGATCAGCGGGCGCGCGGCAAACACATCCGGATGCGGATCCGGCTCGATGCTGGCTAGCGTCACGCCCTCGGCCTCGACGCGCACTTTGGCAAGCACCGGATTGGACACCATTTCGCGGAATTGTTTCGCGGCCGAAGCCACCTCGCTGCCGGAGGTGACAATGGTCGGCTCACCGCCGCCGGCGCGGGCGACGCTCTCCAACAGCTCGCGGTTCACCGAAGATCCGATGCCGAAGGCAAACAGGTTGGCGCTGCCGATTTCGCGGCGGATCAAATCCCTAACATCCGCGTCCGCCGAGATGAAACCATCGGTGATGAGCAGGATCGATCGCGACCGGTCGTCGCCGCCGGGCAGCGCCAGCGACCGCCGGAGTGCGGCTTCCAACTCGGTGCCGCCACCGGAATTGCTGGAATCGATGAATCCTTTGGCAAGCTCGATATTCGCCGCCGTCGCCGCCAGCGGGGTTTCCGACAGCACGCCGCTGCCCGAGGCGAAAACCACCACATTGAACGTGTCTTCCGGACGCAAGCCGCGCACCAGATCCCCTAACAAACTCTTGGCGGTGTCCAGCGGAAAGCCGGACATCGACCCCGAAACATCCAGCACCATCACATAATCGCGCGGCGGGATTTGATTCAACTTCACCCGCGGCGGCGGCGCGATTTGCAAAAGAAAGTGATTTGTGGACTCGCCCTTGTGCAACAGCAGGCCGGCATCCAGCTGGTCGTTCCCGAGTTTCCAGCGGAGGATGAAGTCGCGGTTGGCGGCCTCCTCGCCGGACTTGGTGTCGATTTTCACAAACGCACGGTCCTTGGCCTTGAAGTCGATGGCCACCGGATGGCTCGGACAGGTGACCTCGGCCAAGGCAAGCGTCGTGGCCAACGAGACCTCGAGTGAAAAGGTGGCGGGGTTTTTGGCGCCCTGGGTGAGATGCGGGTTCGCCGTCCAGGTTTCGCCCTTGGCAGCGGCCGAGCCACCGGCGTAGCGAGGGCCAACCACTGTCGGAAACACAAATTCATAGGTGGAATCGACCGCGGGAAGGGTTTCCGTCCACTCGATTTCCACCTCGATGTCGTCGCCCGGCAGCAGGTTGGCGACCGACATTTGAAATACGTTAGGCCGATGTTCCTCAAGCAACGCGGCGGTTTTCTTTTCCGCTTTGGCGGCCGCATACTCCGACTTCGCCTTCGCCGACTCCTTGATCCGGGCCGCGATCACCCGGCCGCCGGTTTTCAACGTCATGCCGTGCACCGCCGCTCGCGTGGAGGCGGGAAAGACGTAAATCGCCTCGATCGGGGCGCTACTGGCATTGGCATATCTCTGGGTGAGAACCACCCGGGCGATGGTGCCATCGATCACCACCTTGGCATCGGCCGATTTCAGCGGCAGTTGCTCGTGCGGCGAGTTGTCCCCGGTGCCGATGATCTGGAAATACGGGGCGGACGATTTTTCCACGGCCGCCGGAGCGAGCCAGGTGAGGGTGCCAAAGAGGACGGCGAAATAAGTGAGGCGGAGGAGTGATTTCATGGGGGCGGGTCGGGTTGACGCCCCGATCCCAGCCACTCACCGTGAAACCCTGATCAAGCTTGTGTGAAATTTGCGCGAAGATCCCAGCTCCCCAAAAAAGAAGCGGCCCGACTGATCATCCACGAGGAAAACCCATTAACCTGGAGGCATCTCAGTCGGACCGCCTGTTGTGTCGCGACAACTTGGAAAAAGCACCACGCGTGCCAAATTTGGCGGTTATTCCGGCGAATTTTTTCCCTCCACCGCATTCAGCAGAATACGCAATGCACCACCGGAGATCCAGATTTCGTAAATCAGACAGGCCAGCGAAAAGGCCATCAACACCAGTGCGGCGAGAAACGCGCTGATCGCGAGCAGCGGCTGCCCGCCAATCACGCCCAGCATCGCAGAGACACAGAGAAACAAACTGACGGCGCCAAACATTTGCATCGTCCGGATCAAGGTCAGCCGGTGCCTGAGGTTGTCGATCTGCGCCCGCAGCGTCGCATCGCCATTTTTCATCCAATCGCCGTGCAGGTCGCGGATCAATGCGGAGAGGTGAAGGAATCGATTGGTGTAGGAGAGAAACAGCAGGCTGATCGCCGGGAACAACAGGGCGGGCGTTGAAACTTCGAGCGTCATGCCGGTGACCGTATCGCACCAGGCCCGCTTATGAAACGTATCTTGTGGGGAACGCGCCGGATTGGTGAAAAATTCCAGATGAATAATTCCCAGCGGCGGCGAGTCTAGAGGTGCGGGCACTTGAAATGACTTGAATTGCCTGTTCCACGGTTTAAATCATCACCTAATCTCAAACCTCAATGAAAACGATCTATTTAGCACTCGCCAGCGCCGTTGTGGCACTCGCCCTTTCCAATTGTGCGGCTCCTGCCGGTCCTAATACCCAGCGCGGTGCCGCCACCGGGGCTTTGGGCGGCGCGCTTCTCGGCGGGGTGATCGGCCATCAATCCGGGCGCGCCCTCGAAGGCGCGGCGATCGGCGCGGCCGGCGGTGCGGTGGTCGGCGGCACTTACGGCAATGCCCGCGATCAGGAGCAATACGACCGCCGCTATTAGTCTCAATTCGTCGATCTTTTTTAATCCCCGGGGCGTCCAGTTTTCTGGCCGCCCTGTTTTTTCGGGATGAACTTGGCGGGTTCGCGCCTCTTAGATACAGATTCCATCACGCCATCATGCATCCGCCCTCTGTTTTCCTGCTCCCGCTGCTCGCCTTTTCCTCCCTTGCCCAGGCCCAGCCCGGAGAGCAAGCGGGCGGAACCACATCCGCCGCCGCCTTGGTTTCCGAGGCATCGAAGATCGCGCCCGGCAAAAGTTTCACGGTCGCACTTCAATTAGATCACCCGGAGGGCTGGCACAGTTATTATCTGAACTCCGGCGGCGTCGAACTGCCGCCGAGCATCGCGTGGACAATGCCGGAAGGATTTTCCGCCGGACCGATTCAATGGCCGGTGCCGGAGGTGAAGGACGGGTATTTTGGCAAAAGTTTCGTATTTTCCGGCAGCCCGGTTTTTCTGCTGGATGTCACCGCTCCGGCGTCCTTGAAGCCTGGCGAGACCGTGACGCTCACCGCCGACGCCGAGTGGCAGATTTGCAAGGAAAGCTGCATCAACGAGGAGCGCTCGTTCACGCTGACGCTCGACGTGGCGGCGGTTAGCGGGAAAAACCCGGCCACGGCCGACTTGTTTGCAAAGGCCCGCGCAAGCCAACCGGTCCGGGATGCCTCGCTGGAAATCACCGCCCAGTCCGATGGCGGTGACGTCCAACTGCGGGTAAACTCCACGGTCGAGCCGACGGATTTCATTCCCGACCAGGCATTCCTCCAATCCGTGAGCGCCGGCGGCAGCATCCGCCGCGACGGCGACGGCTGGCTGATCCAGTTGAAGCGCGCCACCCAGGACGCGTTCGAC